>JAFAWR010000091.1 GCA_019241635.1 Solirubrobacterales bacterium | reverse complement strand
GGCTCGGCGATGATCAGCGTGCGCTCGAACTGGCCCATGCTCTCGGTGTTGATCCGGAAGTAGGCCTGGAGCGGCATCTCGACGTGGACGCCCTCGGGGACGTAGACGAACGAGCCGCCCGACCACACGGCGCTGTTGAGCGCGGCGAGCTTGTTGTCGTTGGGCGGGATGACCGAGGCGAAGTACTCGCGGACGATGTCCTCGTGCTCGCGCAGCGCCGAGTCCATGTCGATGAAGATCACGCCCTGCTTCTCGAGGTCCTCGCGCACCTGGTGGTAGACGACCTCCGACTCGTACTGGGCGCCCACACCGGCCAGGAACTTGCGCTCGGCCTCGGGGATGCCCAGGCGGTCGAAGGTCTTCTTGACGTCCTCGGGCACGTCGTCCCAGCTGCGGCCCGGCTTCTCGGAGGCGCGCACGAAGTAGTGGATGTCGTCGTAGTCGACGTCCTGCAGGAGCGGCGAGCCCCACGTCGGCTGCGGGCGGGACATGAAGTGATCGAGCGCCTTGAGCCGGAACTCGCGCATCCACTGCGGCTCGGACTTGAACTCCGAGATCTTCTCGACGATCTCCCGGTTCAGGCCCTTCGGCGCCTTGTACAGGTAGTTCTCGGCGTCGCGGAAGCCATAACGCTGGTCGTAGTCCGCGTTGATGGCCGCGAGCTGCTCGTTTTCGGTCAGTTCCACAGCCATTACTCAACCTCCAGCTTGATCGTCTCGTCTTCGATGATGACCGGATACGTCTCGACCGGGACGTATGCGGGCAGGGTCAGCGGCTTTCCGGTCTTCAGATCGAACAGCGACCCGTGCCGGGGACATTCGACCGTGCACGTCTCGGCGTCGAACTCTCCCTCCGCCAGCGGTCCGTCGTCGTGCGAGCAGCGATCCTCGATCGCATAGAAATTCCCCGCGCAGTTGAACACGCCGATCTCCTGGTCCTCCCATTCGACCAGGCGCATCTCGCCTGGGGCGAGTGCTTCCAGCGGACAGACCTCGATCACTTGCGGCATGGCTATAAATCCTAGCGCGAAGATAGGATTTGCTACGCCGCGCTGCTCTCTGGCTCCCAGTCCACCGCGTGCCCGAGCGATGCGCCCTTGATCACCTTCAGCGACAGCAGCGCGCACTTCATCCGCGTCGCCGAGATGTCGATCCCGAGCAAGTCGAGCACGAACGACCGATCGAGCCGCAGCACATCGTCGACCCGCATGCCCTTGATCTCGTCCGACGTCATCGACGCCGCCGCCTGCGAGATCGCGCACCCGTGCCCGGAGAACCGCACATCCTCGATCCGCCCCTGCCCGTCCACCGCCAGCTGCACCTTCAGCTCATCGCCACACAGCGGGTTGAGGTCATGGAACTCAAGGTCCGCACCCTCGAGCTCCGCCGCCGGCGGACTCCAGTTATGGGGGTGCTTGTAGTGATCGAGGATGTTCTCGCGGTACAGCTCGTCCATGGTCATTCAGCGTAGCGACCCGGTGGATCAGCACATCCACCGCCAGGTCATAGTCCAGCCGGTCCCCGGCCGACAGCGGCCGACACGTGTTCTGGTCCACCACGACCCCCCTCGCCCGATGCCGATCAGCCAATGACCGCCCGCCCGCGGGCCCGCACGCGGGCGCCGGCGCCACCAACCGCCCGTCCGGCCGTCTGAACCGCACCGCGCCCCGCTCCGCGGTCTCGACCTGAAACCCGCCCTCGTGGACAAGCCGATGGTGGTACGAACACAGTTGGACCAGGTTCCCCAGCGTCGTCGCCCCGCCTCTCGCCCAGTGCTGGATGTGGTGGGCGTGAAGGAATCGCTCGTGCGTGCATCCGGGGAAACGACAGGCGGCGTCGCGGCTGCGCAGCGCCCGCCGTAGCGCCGGCGGAATCGTCCGGGTTCGGCGGCCCACGCTCAGCGGCCGCCCGTCCCGCTCGACGATCCGCACCACGGCGGCGTCGCATCCCAGCCGTCTCGCCGTCTCGGGCGCCAGGGCCGGCCCATCCTCGACGTGCGAGCGCTCCACGACCTCGTCCGCCTGGAGCGTTCGGGCGTCCACATGTACGACCAACTCGCACGCCGTCGATGCGCCGCCCGCCGACCGCGCCATCGTCACGAGCGCATCGGCCCGGCATGCGCCGGCCGGCGACTGCACATAGTCGTCGCCTTCGACCTGCGCCTCTTCGAGCGCCCCGATCGCCTTCACGAACAACCCACCATCCTCCGCCGGCAGCCGGCCTTCGATCCGCAACGATCCATCGTCGTTCCAGCACCAACTCAGATAACGAAGCTCATGCGTTCGCTGAGCGGCGCCAAGCGTGGCCGTGAGCGCGCCGGCGTATCCACGCGCCAGCTTCTCGAGCTGCGCGCCCGTGGCATGTCGTGCGATGTCGAGCAGTCCCGCCTCGGTGTCCGGCGTCGCCACCCGGCTCAGCGCCCGCACCTTGCAGTACGACAACTCGCCTCGCGAGAAGGCGGCGCGAATCAGCGGCAGCTCCGCCAACCGGTGCGCAACCCTGACCTGGTCCCGAGCCGTCCCCAAACCCAGCGAGCACCGCCACGACAGCCAATGCGCACACGACTTGATCCCCCACTCAGCCCACCCGCCGCGCTCGTCGAATTCGGCCACCAACTCCAGCCATCGACACGTGGCCACGGCTATGTGGGCCGCGAGCTCGCAGATCTCCCGTTCGAGGCTCTCGATCGATCGTTGATCGCACTCGGGCGGGCTGGGCGACATGCAGACAACCGAACACATGTTCGATACAGTAGGCGGCCCGTCGGACGGAACGGCGCATGGCGTTGGCCCCGCCTCGACCCGCATCCGGCCAGAGACAACACGCAACCCATCCGTTGCGTTTCCGCGGAAACACGTTTCCTGCCGCTCTCCGTGACCGCGCGGGGGGGTGCAGGCAGGCGCCGCGGTCGGCGGCCGCGGTCAGGCACCCCAGGCAGCCGCCCCGTCAGGCACCCAACCGGGTCGGCTCCACTAGCCGCCGCGCCACCGCGTCGATGCCGGCGATCTCGTAGACCTCGCGCTGCGCTCCCGCCCCGCCGCCCCGCGCCACGAGGTCGCGTAGCCCGTCCAGCTCGTCCGAGCAACCCAGCTCGCCCGCCCACCGGGAGGCCCGCGCCACCGCGTCGTCGAGCACGTCGCTGACCGCCCGAAGGGTTCCCTCGGCGTCGGGCAGCCTGCCGTGGACGCCGAAGCGGGCGGCTCGGAAGATCCCCTCCTCGATCACCTCGGGCGGCGGGTCCTCAGCGCCCCCCGCATGGGCCGCGTCGCGGGCCAGGCAGTGCACGAGGGCGACCAGCGCCACCGTGTCCTCCGGGCGGGTCTGCGCGTCGAGCGCGCGAATCTCGACCGTCCCCAGTCTCGGGTGAGGACGGAGCTTCCACCAGAACCATGTGTAGTCCGGAACGTCGGCGGCGCGCACAAGCCGGTCGGTCATCGCGACGAAGTCGTCGTAGTCGCGCATCGCGCGCGGCGCACCGGAGCGCGGCCAGCCGCGCAGCGTCACCTCGCGCGCGGAGGCCAGGCCGGTGTCGCGGCCGTGACGGAACGGCGAGTTCGCGGCGAGTGCCTGGAGCAGCGGAAGATCGCGCCGCAGGCCGTTGAACACGCGGATCGCGGTGTCGCCGTCTGGCATGCCCACGTGGATGTGCAGGCCGGCCACCGGGGTGAGCGCGGCGTCCCCGAGCAGAAAGTGGATCCGCTCGTAGCGCTCCTTGTCGGTGATCTCGGCGTCGCCCTCCGACGCGGTGGGATGGGTGCCGGAGCCCAGGAGTCCCGCCCCGGTGGCCAGGACGGCACGGCGCAGCCGCGAGAGCTCGCGCACCGCGTCGGCCGCCGAGGAGTGAACACCCGTGATCAGCTCCACCTGGCAGGCATGCAGCTCGCGCTCGACCTGCCCGTCGCCTGGACCCTGCTCGTCGCCCGAGCCCCCATTGCGTTCGAGCCGCTCGATCACGGCCCCCGAAGCATTGGCCTGGGTGCCGGTCACCGGATCGACGAGGAACAGCTCCTCCTCGACCCCGATCGAGAACGGCGTCCCGGATCCGAACCTGTGCTCGTCCGCGCTCACCAGCCGCGCCCGCCTACCCGAGCTCCTCGGCGAACGCGCTCAGCGCCCGCTCCACCTCATCCCGGCTCACGTCGAGGTGGGTCACCGCGCGCACGCGGTGGCGATCGAACGCCTGCACCTCGACCCGGTCGGCCAGCCGCGCCACCAACCCCGGCGCGTCATCCACGGCGAACATCACGATGTTGGTCTGCACCGACGCCGGATCGAGATCCACGCCCGGAAGCCCGGCCAGCCCGTGGGCCAGAACCGAGGCGTTCGAGTGATCGATGGCCAGCCGCTCCACGTTGTGATCGAGCGCGTAGAGGCAGCCCGCGGCGACGATCCCCGATTGCCGGAACGCGCCGCCGAGCATCTGCTTCCACCGCCACGCTTCGGCGATCAGCTCACGCGAGCCAACCAACACGGCACCCACCGGCGCTCCCAGCCCCTTGGTGAAATCAAGCCAGGCGCTGTCGAACCCACCGGTGAAATCGGACGCCGCCACCCCGGAGGCCACCACGGCATTCATCAGCCGAGCGCCATCCATGTGCGTACGCAGCCCGTGCCGCGCGGCGACCTCCAGCACGTCCCGCACCGCGGACAGCGGCCACACCGTCCCGCCGCCCAGATTGCTGGTCTGCTCGACGCACACGAGCCGCGAGCGGGGCATGTAGCGATTCGCGGCCGGCCGCACCGCCGCCTCCAGTTGCAGACCCGTGAATACTCCACGCGAACCGTCTAGTACCCGCACCATCAGCCCGGCCAGCTGTGCCGGCCCGCCGGCCTCCGAGTTCACCGGGTGCGCGGTCCGATCGAGCAGCACCTCATCGCCTCCCGGCCGCGCATGCAGGCGCAGGGCGATCTCGTTGCACATCGTGCCGCTCGGCAAGAACAGGCCGGCCTCGTGGCCGAGCAGATCAGCCACGCGTTCCTGCAGGGCAAGCGTCGTGGGATCGAGGCCCCGCTGTTCGTCGCCCACCTCGGCGGCGGCGATCGCCGCGCGCATCCCGGCCGACGGGCGGGTCTGGGTGTCGCTATAGAGGTTGATCGGGGGCACGCGCGGCCAGCCTAGGGTAAGTTGTTCACGCGCAGTCGATGTGAGCGCTAACAAACACGGGAGAGGTCATGTTCAAGCGTCTGGTCCTGTTCGTCGTCGTCGCCGCCGGCGGGCTGCTTGTGCTCTCCGGAGGCGGAGGCGCCGCCGCGCCCCACTCGCCGATTCGGGCCCTGGCCGGGACCGCCACGGCGAGCGCCGATCAGCACCGCCCGTGGCAGACCTCGCTCAACATCGCCCTCGAGGGCACCGCGACCGCTTCCAGCGAGGCGGCCGGCTACCCCGCCGCCAACGCCATCGACGGGAGCGCCTCGACCAACTGGTGCTCGACCCAGTGGACCGGCTCGGTCACGGTCGACCTGGGCCGCGTCCGGACGCTCGACGGCCTCGGGCTCACCCTCGCCCCCACCGCCACCACGGCGCTGGTCAACTTCAGCGCCGGCGATGACCCCACCGCGCTCAAGCCCATACCCGACGCCACCCAGCAATCTGCTCCCGCCGGCGAACCCGCGTACTGGCCGACACCAAACGGCCGGCTCCGGGCCCGCTACGTCAAGGTAGACGTGACCGACAACGACGGCACGCCGCCGTGCATCGGCGAGCTGCGCCTGTTCGCGCCGATGCCGATCAGCACAATTCCCGACCGCGGCGCCGATCTCTCGTTCGAGCCCCAGGAGGAGGCCGCCGGCGCACACTTCACCGACGCGGGCGCCCCGGGCTCACCGCTCCAAATCCTCACCGACCACGGGCTCAACTACGTCCGCCTGCGCCTGTGGGTCAACCCGCCGCCGGGCTACAGCAACCTGGCCAGTGACCTCGCCATGGCCCGCCGCGTCAAGGCGGCCGGCGACAAGCTCTATCTGGATATCCACTACTCGGACTTCTGGGCCGACCCGCAGCACCAGGACATTCCGGCCGCGTGGCAGGGCCAGGACCTGAACCAACTCAAGAACACCGTCCAGACCTACACGGAATCCGTGATCAGCGCCTTCGCCGCACAACACACCCCGGTCGACATGGTCTCGATCGGCAATGAGATCCGCAACGGGATCCTCTGGCCGGTCGGTCAGGTCAACTGGAGCACGGACACCGGCTGGGACAACCTGACCACCCTGCTCAAGGCGGGTGTGGCCGGCGCGCGAGCGGCCAATCCGCCCGGCCACCATCTCCTGGTCATGCTGCACTTCGACGAGGGCGGCAATAACACCGACAGCCGCCGGTTCTACGACCACATGGTCGCCGCCGGCGTGCCGTTCGACGTGATCGGCCTGTCGTACTACCCGTTCTTCCACGGGCCGGTGACGGACATGAAGGCCAACGTCGACGATCTGGCCACCCGGTACGGCAAGCAGATCGTGATCGCCGAGTCGCAGTATCCGTGGACACTCGCGAACGGGGACAGCACCGGCAACTTCGTGTGGCAGGCCAGCCAGGTCTCAGACGGCTACCCGGCGACCCCGGGCGGCCAGGTCTCGTTCTACGGCGATCTGCTCTCGATCATCCACGAGATCCCCAACCACCTCGGCCTGGGGCTCTTCTACTGGGAGCCCGAGTGGATCCCCGGCGTTGGCTGGGAGCCGGGCGCCGGCACGCCCAACGACAACCTGACGCTGTTCTCGTTCACCGGACAGGCGCTCCCGTCAGTCGGGCTGTTCGAAAGCCCGCTCCACACATGCGCGGCCTACGACCCGGCCGCGGTGCCGTGCGAGGTGCCGAACGGGGCCAGCTCGGCGCCGTACGGGCTGGACGACGGCGAACGTCGCTAACCGTCGCGGGGATCGCGGCTGACCGCGATCCCCGCCACCACCGCCGCCGCGACCCCGAACGCGGCCGACACGAGGACGCCGAGCGCCGCCGAGCGCACGTGGATCGCCCGCACCGGCACGAACACGATCGCCGCCGCCACCGCCGGCCACAGCGCGAGCCAGGCGGTCAGCACGACACCGCCGCCGGACGGATCGCTGGTCACCGCCGCGATCAGCACATCCTCGGGCAGCCGCCCGCCGCGACGCGCCGACATGGCGGCACAACACGTCACCGCCGGCGCGGTGACCACGAGCACGATCGCCGCGGTCAGATCGCCGCCGCCAAGCTGCCCGGCCAGCGCCAGCGCCACCGCGCACACGGCAAGCGAGCCACCGATCACGAACGACGGAAACACCGTGTGGGCCAGCAGCACGCGTCCGGGCCGCGCTCCGAGGAACACCGAGGTCCGGCTCGGCACGTCGAGCTCGATTCGCATCGGCTCGAGCAACCAGGCTGCCGCGCCGTAGATGAGCAGCGCCCCGACGATCACGCCCACCGGCCGCTTGACGTCGATCAGGACGAGCGCGGCGCCCCCGGCCGCCAGCCCGCAGGCCAGGCCGACCCGCTGCGGGCGCCCCGCCGCGCTCACCACCCCGCGCCAGAGCACGGCCAGCTCGGCGCCCCGCCGCGAGCGCGGCCGTCGGACGGCGAGCCCCGAGAGCCGACGAGCGCCCGACCCCGCCAAAGCCGCACCCGCAGCCCCACCCGAGGCCACCTCCGCGAGACTGCGGCGGCTGGTCCGCGCGTCCAACGCCATCATCGACGCCTGAAGGTGCGCCCGGCCCTCGGCGCGCTGGGCAAAGCGCTCGGTGGCCCCATCGCCTCGCCGCCGCCAGGCCACCGCGACGCTCAACGCCGCGAAGACCGCCACCGCGCCCACCCCGCCAATCCACCCCCGGTGGCCGGCCCCCAGCCCCGCGCCGGGCTGGACCGCCCACCCCCAGGGACCCGACCAGAGCGCCACAGCACGTCCGACCCGCCCGCCGGAAGCGGCGCCGATGGCCAGCGCCCCGGCGAGCGCCGCCACCGGCCAGGACCACACGCGCAGCGCCCGCTCAACGCCGGCTCGGCTCGAGACCAGCCAGGCGAAGGCGACGCAGATGACGCCGGCCAGCCCGAGGGCGATCCCCAGCCCGAGCATCCGCACCGCGTCCGCGTGCCGGCCGGCGCCGGTCAGCCCAACGATCAGCACGCCGGCCGCAAGAGCGCCGGCAAGCCCGCCGAGCACCAGCGAGCGCCGCAGCGGCCGCGCCACCAATTCGCTGCGCGGAAGCGGGGCCCCGAGCAGGACCGCGACATCGGCCGGCGAGAACACCACCGGGCCCTGCACCGCTCCCCAGTAGCCGGCGGCCAGGAAGGCGAGCATCATCAGCGACGGGCCCCACCGCGCCACCGCCCCCGCACCCACCACCTGGGCCAGGGCCGAGCTCGCCGTGCCGTACAGCAACACCCCGAGGATCGCAAGAGCCACCACAGCCGAGTAGATGGTCATGGCCCGCTGGCCGAGGGAGGGCCCGCGGCGTGCCGCCGCGAGCCACCGGTAGATCGACGGGACATCCGGCGCCGAGGCCGGGACAGCCGGCGCCGAAGCGCTCAATAGAGCTCCCAGCCGCGCGCCACCGATCGCTCGCACAACTCACCCCACGGGCCGGCGTCGACGACGCGACCCTCCTCCAACACGACACCCCGATCGGCCACTCCGTCGGCGAAGCGCAGCTGGTGCGTGGTCATGAGCACCGCGATCCCCTCGGCCTTGGCCGCCACCAGCAGCTCGCGCAGGTGCGTCTGCGAGGGCGGATCGAGGCCGACCACGGGCTCGTCGAGCACGAGCAGCGCCGCTGGCCGAATCAGCGCGCATGCGATTTGCGCCTTCTGGCGCATCCCGCGCGAGAGCTCACGGGGCAGATACGAGGCCCGCTCGGCCAGCTGCAGGCCGGCCAGTATCTCGTCGATCCGCGCGTCGAGCCCATCGTCCGACACCCCGTGCGCCATCGCCACCAACTCGAGGTGCTGGCGCACGGACAGGTCCTCATACAGAAGCGGCTCGTCCGGCACCACCGCCGTGGCTGCCCTGGCCTGCCCCGCGTCGGGCTCTCGGTACGGGTCGCAACCGCAGATGCGCGCCGAACCACGACTCGGGGTCAGCAGGCCACTGATCAGCCTGACCGCCGTGGACTTGCCGCTGCCGTTGACCCCGACCAGCGCCACGCACTCGCCGGCCGCCACAGAGAGGCTCAGCTCGTCGAGGGCGACCAGGCGACCGTACGATCGCCCCAGCCCGCGCGTGACCAACGGCGGCGCCGGCGCACCCGCGTTCACGCGATCAGTCGAGCCGCAGCGTGCGCCGGACGCGACCCAAACCCTCGATCAGACGGTCCACGTCGGCAACCGAGTTGTGCACCGCAAACGACGCCCGGGTGGTCGCCGGGACGCCGAGCCGGCGCATCAGCGGCTGGGCGCAGTGATGCCCGGCGCGAACGCACACGCCGCCGCTTCCCAGGATGTCGGAGATATCGTGCGGATGCGCGCCCTCGAGCGTGAACGACACCAGCGCGCCCCGCTCGGAAGCGGCCAACGGCCCCTGAACGGTCACGCCGCGGCCCTCCGATGAGGACGCCAGACGGTCCAGCGTCTCGGCCACCAGCGCCTGCTCGTGCGCGTGGATCGCCTCGATCCCGACCGCCTGAATCCAGTCCACCGCCGCGCCGAGCCCGATCGCCTCGGCGATCTGCGACGTCCCGGCCTCGAACTTCCCCGGCAGGTCGGTCCAGGTCGACTCGTTGGCCGCCACGGTCCGGATCATGTGGCCGCCGCCGATGAACGGCGGCATCTCCTCGAGCAGCGCCCGCCGGCCGTGCAGGACCCCGATCCCCGTGGGCCCGTAGGCCTTGTGCCCCGTCCAGGCGTAGAAGTCGACGTCGAGGTCGGGCAGCCAGACCGGCATCTGCGGCACCGCCTGCGTGCCGTCGACGAGCACCACCGCCCCGGCGTCGTGCGCTCGGCGGGCAATCGAGGCCACCGGGTTCACAGTCCCCAGCACGTTCGAGACGTGCACAAGCGCGACCAGCCGCGGCCCACGCGCCAACAACTCGTCCAGCGCGTCCATATCCAGCACCCCGTCGTCACCGACCGGCACATACGCGAGCTCGGCCTCGCGATCCTGGCAGAGCAGCTGCCACGGGACGATGTTCGAGTGGTGCTCCATCTCGGTCAGCACCACGAGATCCCCCCGCCCGACATTCGACCGGCCCCACGTGTAGGCGACCATGTTGATCGCGGCCGTCGCGTTGGCGGTGAACACAGTCTCCTGAACCGTCGAACCGAGCCACGAGGCGATCCGCTCCCGCGCCCCCTCGTACAGATCGGTGGCCTCCGCGGCCAGCGGGTACACGCCGCGATGGATCGAAGCGCGATGCTCGGTGTAGTACGACGTCATTGCCTCGATCACGGCATCCGGCGTCTGCGACGTCGCCGCCGAGTCGAGGTAGGCCACGGGCAGTCCGTCGAACGAGCGGTTGCGCAGCACCGGGAACTGCGCGGCGGCATCGGCGAGCGAGACCGCCGAGGCGCCAGAGACCGCGGCCATTACGCGGCCGCCTCGATCTCGTCGGTGATCCACCCGTAGCCCTTGGCCTCGAGCGCCTCGACCAGCTCCGGCCCGCCCTCCCGGACGATCCGCCCCTGGTACATGACGTGCACGTGACTCGGCTGCACGAGATGCAGGATCCGCTGGTAGTGGGTGATGATCAGAATGCCCATGTCCGGGCCGGCCACCGCGTTGACGCCGTTGGCCACGACCCGCAGCGCGTCGATGTCCAGCCCCGAGTCGGTCTCATCCAGCACGGCCATCGACGGCTTCTGCAGCGAGAGCTGGAGGATCTCCATGCGCTTCTTCTCGCCGCCCGAGAAGCCCTCGTTCAGATACCGCGTCGAGAACTCGCGCGGGACGTTGGTCAGCTTCATCGCCGCCTCGACGGTCTGGCGAAACTCCTTGAGCGGGATCGGCTCCTCGCCGCGAGCCTCGCGGTGCGCGTTCAACACTGTGCGCAGGTACTTGGTCACGGTCACGCCGGGCACCGCCACCGGGTACTGGAAAGCCATGAACAGCCCCATCCGGGCTCGTTCGTCGGTGGCGGCCTCGGTCACGTCCTCGCCCTTGAAGATGATCTGGCCGTCGGTCACCTCCAACCCCGGATGACCCATGATCGCGTTGGCCAGCGTCGACTTGCCGGAGCCGTTCGGCCCCATCAGCGCGTGTATCTCCCCGCGATCCACGACCAGGTCGACGCCCCGCAGGATGTCCTTCTCACCCGCGCGGACGTGGAGGTTTCGTATCTCTAGATCTGCCATATCGAAGCTTTCGGATTCGGGAACCGGTCAGGCTGTGTGAGCGAGTTCGCCGCGACGGGAGAACTCGACGAGCTCAGCCAGCGTGGTCGTCTGCAGCGAGCGGATGATCCCGCCCTGCACGCGCGTCCACAGCAGCTTGGTGGCGCAGGGTCCGCGGCCGGCGTCCGGCTCGTGGGAGCACAGCACCCGCTCGGTGTGGTCGTGCACGAAGCACTCCATCGGAGCGATCGCGCCCTCGAGCGCCTGCACCACGTCCACCATCGTGATCTCCTCGGCCGGCCGGGACAGCCAGTAGCCGCCGTGGGCACCGCGGGCGCTCATCACCAGGCCGGCCTTGCGCAGCCGCGCAACCACCTGCTCGAGATAGGCCAGCGGCAGGCCCTCGGCGTCCGCGATCGCCTTCAGCGATGTCGGCTGCTCCGGCGACTGGCGCCCGAGCTCGACCATCAGCCGCACGCCGTACTCCGCCTTGGACGAGAAGATCATGCGCCCATATCCTACCAGGACGGTCGGATTGGCTGGCCCGTTAACCGGACCGCTCGCCCCGGTAGGCTGGAGCCATGCACTCGCCGACCATGCCTCGCAGCGACGCCGGGCCCCTGGCCACCTCCGACGAGCTGGCCGCGGCGGCCGCGGCCGCGCGCGCCCACGGACGCATCGGGATCGACACCGAGTTCATGTCCGAGGGGCGCTACCGCGCGCTCCTGTGCCTGGTCCAGATCGCTGTCGACAGCGAGAACGGCGCCGGCCCGCACATCTTCCTGATCGACTCGCTGGACGAGATCGACGTCACGCCGCTCGCGCAGCTGCTCGGCGACCCGGGCATCGAGGTCGTGCTCCACGCCGGCCGCCAGGACGTGGCCATCCTCCGCCGGGCCTGGAACACCGAGATCACCAACATCTTCGACACCCAGCTGGCCGCCGGGTTCGTGGGCGCGAGCGCGCAGACCGGCTACGGCAACCTGCTCGGCGCGATGCTCGGCCGGCGCGTGGGCAAGACGGCGAGCTACACGCGCTGGGACGCCCGACCGCTGACCGCCGAGCAGCTCAGCTACGCCGCCGAGGATGTCGCCCACCTGCTCGAGCTCGCCGACGAGGTGCAGCGGCGCCTGCGCGAGAGCGGACGCGACGGGTGGGCCCGCGAGGGGTGCCGGCGCCTCGAGTCGGCCACCGACGAGCGCGATCCCTACAGCGCCTGGGAGCGCCTGCCCCGCATCGGCCAGCTCGACCCGCGCGCTCGCGCGGTCGCCCGCGAGCTCGCCGCCTGGCGTGAGCGCACCGCCTCCGAGGAGGATCGCCCGGTCGGCTCGGTTCTCGCCGACCCCGCGCTGGTCGAGCTCGCCAAGCGCCACCCCTCGAACCTGTCCGCGCTGGAGCAGATCCGCGGTATCCACCCGTCGGGGATCCGGCGGCGCGGCGCGGCCATCCTCGAGGCGGTCGCCGCCGGGATGCAGGCGACGCCGATCCCGCGCGACGAACCGCGCGGGCGCTCCGATCCCGAGGACGCGCCATTGATCGTGCTCGCCGAATCCGTGCTGCGCGCCCGCGCGCTCGAGGCCGGCCTGGCCTACGAGCTGATCGCCTCCCGCGGCGAGCTCGAGCTGATCGTGGCCGCCACCCGCCGCGGCGAGGCCGAGCCCGAGGTGCGCACGCTCGAGGGCTGGCGTTCGGAGCTGGTCGGCGCCGACCTGCGCGACCTGCTCGCCGGACGCAAGGCGGTCTCGGTCGGACCGGACCGCCGCCTCGCGCTCAGCTAGAGCCGACCTCGAGCATCATCGACATCGCCGCGGCGCGGTCGAACATCGTGCTCGAGAGTCCGTAGGTGATCGGCCACGGGCGGTTGATCACGCCCAGGTCGATGTCGCGCAGGTCGCCCTCGGCGGTGGTGTAGGTCAGCCGCAGCTTGTGCCCGGGCGAGTTCGCCGCGGCCTGCAGCCCGGTGTCGCCGTGGGTCAGCGACCAGCCATGCTTGGCCAGGATGTGGCTCTCGTCGAGGGCGAGCACGTCCGAGGAGACGTAGCGGCCGTCGACCACGACCATGTCGACCGCGCAGAACGCGCTCGAGCCACTGTCGCACTCGCGGGACTGGACGGCGATCTTCGCGCCCGCGACCAGTGGTACGTCGCCGACTGCCGGGATGTGCTGCGTGTGGCTCCCGCCGCACCCGGCGAGAGTCGCAGCGAGCGCGAGCGCGGCCAGTGCGCCTAGTCTTCGGGTCCTCATGGGTGGGAGCGCAAGCGTAGCCATCGGCCGCTACCTGCTCGGCGCCGCCGCCCTCGTGGTGATCGGCGCCGCGCTGGCGCTGTCCGCGCTCGCCATCCGCCGCCGTGCGCTCCCGGACTGGGCCGGCGCACCCGCCCGCCTCGCCGAATCGGTGATCGGCCTGGGTCTCCTGATCGCGGTCCTCGAGCTGCTCGGCACGGTCGGGCTGTTCGCGCTTGCCCCGATCGTGATCGCCTGCATCGGGGTTTGCTGGGCCTCGCTTCGCTCGGCGTCCGTGGGGCCGGTGCACCCCATCCGGTCAGGAGTCGCAGGCCCCCGGCTCGCGATCGTGGTCGCGCTCCTCGGCGCCGCCACCGTGATCGCCGAGTGGGGCGCGCTGAGCATCCAGTCCTACGACGTCGGCATCCGCGGGTTCGACTCGCTGTGGTACCACCTGCCCTGGGCGGCCAGCTTTGCGCAGACCGGCAACGTGGTCTCGCTGCGCTTCACCGACGTCGAGTACCTGACCCCGTTCTATCCCGCCACCGCCGAGATGCTCCACGGGCTGGGGATCGTGCTGCTCAGCCGCGACACGCTGTCGCCTGGCCTGAACCTGGTCTGGCTCGGGCTCGCGCTGCTGGCCGGGTACTGCATCGGACGGCCGCGCGGGGTGGGGGCCGGAACCCTGCTCGGCGCCGCGGTCGCGCTCGCGACCACGATGATGGACTACTCGCAGGCCGGCGCCGCGGCCAACGACATCGTGGCGATCTTCTTCCTGCTCGCCACGGTGGCGCTGTACGTCAACGGCGGGCTCATGGTGGCGGCCGTGGCGGCCGGGCTCGCCGTCGGCGTGAAGCTCACGGTGCTCGCGCCCGTCCTCGGCCTGACCGTCGGCGTCATCGTGCTCGCGCCCCGCGAACGCCGGGGCGCCACCGCGCGCCTGTGGCTCGGGCCGCTCGTGCTCGCCGGAGGCTTCTGGTACCTGCGCAACCTGATCGCGGTCGGCAACCCGCTGCCGTGGACGAGCTTCGCCGGCGCGCTGCCCACGCCGGCCGCGCCGCTGCAGCAGCACACCGGTTACTCGGTGGCGCACTACCTGACCACCTCGGGGTTCTGGAGCCACTTCGCCCAGCCGGCGCTGGCCGCGGGCCTCGGCCGCTGGTGGTGGGCGGTCGTGGCGGTGGCGATCGCGGGCCCGGCCCTCTGCCTGCTCCCGACGCGTTTGGGAAGAAACCCTGAAATAGTCACAGTTTCTTCCCAAGCACCCGTTGGGATGCTCGGCGCGGTGGCGCTGTTCTCCCTCGCGGGTTACCTCATCACCCCCGAGACCGCCGCGGGACCCGCCGGCAATCCGCTCGGTTTCGCGTTCAACCTGCGCTACCTGGCGCCGGCACTCACGCTCGCGCTCGCGGTGGCGCCACTGGCGCCCCCGCTGACGCGGCCCAGAACCGCGACCGCCACCGCGATCGCGCTGGCGGCGCTGCTCGCCGCCACCGTGGCCGAGCCCCAGCTCTGGCCGTCCACCCACACCCTCGGTGCGATCCTCATCGGCGCCGCCGCGCTCGTCCTGCTCGCGCTGAGCCGGGCGCGGGTGGCACTCGCGGCCGCCGCCGTCGCCGTCCTGATCGCCGGCTACCCGCTCCAGACGCACTACCTGCGCGGGCGCTATGCCTACCACCCCGGCGTCTCGTACCTGTCCCCCGTGTGGGCGATGTTCCGAGACATCCACGATGCGCGAGTCGGCGTGGTCGGCACGTTCGGCGGCTTCTTCACCTATCCGCTCTACGGCCTCGACCTTTCGAACCGCGTGCAGTACGTGGCCGAGCGCGGTCCGCATGGCTCATTCACGCCAATCGGCACCTGCGCTCGATGGCGTGCCCAGGTGAACCGCGCGCACTTGAAATACCTCATCACCACACCCGCACGCGACCCGTGGCACCCGAAGGTGCTCAGCCCGTCGCCGGAGGCGAGCTGGACGGGATCCGATCCCGCCGCCCAGCCGGTCTACCGCGAGACCGCTCTCGGCCAGCCGATCGTCGTCTATCGGATCCAGGGGCGGCTCAACCCAGCAACCTGCGGGTAAGCTCAGCCCTGCCCATGTCTACTGCTACCGACCCACTGGCCGACCCGGAGCTGCTCGAGACCGAGTGGGATCTCGCCCCGCTCCTCGACGGCACCGGCGATGAGCGCGCCGGCGCCGAGCGCATGCTCGACGAGGCCCGTGACCGCTCCGCCGCGTTCGCCCAGGCGCACGCCGGCAAGGTTGCCGAGCTCGACGCGGCCGGCCTGCACGACGCGATGCGCGAGCTCGAGGCGATCAACGAGCTGGTCGGACGCGTGGGCTCCTACGCCAGCCTGCGCTTCGCCGTCGACACCGCCGAGCCCGCCCGGGGCGCGCTGCTCCAGCTCGTCCAGGAGCGCGCCACCGAGATCGAGACGCTGCTGCTGTTCTTCGAGCTCGAATGGGCCGCGATACCGGACGACCGGGCCGACGCGCTGCTGGCCGATCCCGGCCTCGACTTCTGCCGCCACCACCTGCGCAGCGTCCGCCGTTACCGCCCCCACCTGCTCTCCGAGTCCGAGGAGAAGGTCCTGGCCGAGAAGTCGATCAGCAGTCAGGCGGCGTGGAGCCGTCTGTTCGGCGAGGTCGTGGCCGCGCTCCGGGTGCCCATCGACGGCCAGGAGCTGACCCTCGACGTGGCGCTCAGCCGCCTCCAGCAGGCCGACCGCGAGGTCCGGCGCGAGGCCGCCGAGGCGGTGTCCAAGGCACTCGAGCCGGGCCTGAGGACACGTGCGTTCATCTACAACACGCTCGTCTACGACAAGTCGGTCGAGGACCGGCTGCGCAGCTATCCGCACTGGCTGGCCAGCCGCAACCTGTCCAACGAGGCCTCCGACGAGTCGGTCATGGCTCTGATCGAGGCCGTGCGCGGGCGCTTCGACATCCCGCAGCGCTGGTACAAGCTCAAGGCCAGACTGCTCGGGCTCGACCGCCTGGCCGACTACGACCGCTCCGCCCCCGTGCTCGGCGAGGACCTCGTTTACTCCTTCGCCCAGGCCCGCGATCTGGTCCTCGACACCTACCAAACGTTCTCGCCGGTGGCCGGCCAGGTCACCCGGCGCTTCTTCGACGAGCGCTGGATCGACGCCCCGACCCGGCCCCACAAGCGCGGCGGTGCCTTCTGTGCCTACACCGTCCCGAGCGTCCACCCGTACGTGATGCTCAACTACACCGCGCAGCGCCGCGACGTGCTGACCATGGCCCACGAGCTCGGCCACGGCCTCCACGCCGCCCTGGCCCAGCCCCAGGGCGTGTTCCACCAGTCCACGCCGCTCACCCTGGCCGAGACCGCTTCGGTGTTCGGCGAGGCGCTCGTGTTCGGCCGCATGCTGAGCGAGACCTCGGGCCACGAGCAGCGCCTCGGGCTGCTCGCCGAGCGAATCGACGGCGCCGTCGCCACGGTGTTCCGCCAGGTGGCCATGAACCGCTTCGAGCACCTGACCCACACGCGCCGGCGCGCCGAGGGCGAGCTCTCCACCGACCGCATCTGCGAGTGCTGGGTCGAGGCCCAGCGCGAGCTGTTCGGCGATTCGGTCGAGATCACCGAGGGCTACCGCTCCTGGTGGTCCTACGTCCCGCACTTCATCAACACCCCCGGCTACGTCTACGCCTACGCCTACGGCCTGCTCCTGGCCCTTTCGGTGTACAGCCGCTACCTCGACGAGGGCGAGCCGTTCGTGCCGCGCTACCTGGAGCTGCTGTCCGCCGGCGGTTCGCGCAGCCCCGAGGAGCTGGCCGAGATCGTCGGCATAGACCTGACCGACCCGGGCTTCTGGGATTCGGGGCTGGCCCTGGTCGAGCAGCAGCTCACCGAGGCCGAGGCGCTGGCCGGCTAGCCCCCCACCGGGAGGACGAACACGACCATCGTGTGCGGGTCTCCATGGCGCCCCGGATGCACGCGGGTTGGGCTCCGGCGCTCCGCCCCGAGCCGCTCGGCCAGCCGTATCGAGGCGAGATTGCCCTCCTCGATGTCGAGCACCACCGAGCGCAGCCCGAGCGCCGGCACCACCGAATCGAGGAACAACCGCACCCCACCATAGGCGAGGCCGCGGCCCCGCGCCCGGGGCACAAGCCAGTAGCTGAGCTCGCCCGCCGGCTGATCTGAGTCGCGAATGCCTTCGCAGCGCACGGCCTCGGAGGCGAGCTCCGGCGGCCGCACGGCGACCCGCCCCAGAGCGCGGTCATCGTCCGAGAGGCAGATCGCCCGGGTCGGTCCCCGGAGCTCGGCCATCTCGCGCCGGATCCATTCCTCCACGCCGTCGACCATCGTCGACCACGGGCTCAGATACGGGTCATCGGCCATCACGGCGACGTCGGCCGCATCCGTGAGCCGCCACCTCCGCAGCCGAACTTCGGGCATCGACCCGATGCTAGTGGTGGGCTTTGCGCAACCGGGAGCGCTCCTCCTGGCGCTCCACGACGTTCACGATCAGCTTCATCACCTGCTCGATGCCGGTGGCCTTGGCGTCGCCGTGCGCGAACGCCTCGCGCCAGTCGCGAACGTGCCCCTTGGTCGCGAGCTCGTTGAAGTGCGAGCGTGACACCGACAGGCTCACCTTGGAATCGGCGGCGAACTCCTTGGTCACCTTCGGTCCCGGCAGCTCGACGCGGTACATCTGCGGCTCGCCGCGGGCCCGGAGCTCGAGCCCGGCGACGAGCTTGAGCGGCTGAAGGGCCGGCACCTCTTCGAGGAACCGGTTTACCGCGGTCTCGATCAGGGTCTTCGTGTCGGACGGAGAGGACAGGGGAGCGAGTCTAATCGCCTAGATCTTGTGGCGCTCGAGCAGCTTGCGCCCGATCACCATGCGCTGGATCTCGCTGGTTCCCTCGCCGATGAGCAGCAGGGGAGCGTCGCGGTAGATGCGCTCGATCTCGTACTCCTTGGAGTAGCCGTAGCCGCCGTGGATGCGCAGGCACTCCTCCGCGCACAGGCGGGCAGCCTCGGAGGCGAACAGCTTGGCCATGCCGGCCTCGATGTCGGAGCGCTCGCCGGCGTCCTTGAGCCGGGCGGCGCGCATCGTGAGCAGGCGCGCCGCCTCGACCTGGGTGGCCATGTCGGCCAGCTTGAACTGGATCGCCTGGTGCTGGGAGATCGGCTTGCCGAACGCGCGGCGCTCCTGCGAGTACTTCAAAGCGAGCTCGAGTGCGCGCTGCGCGAGGCCCACGCCGCGCGAGGCGACGTTCACTCGCCCCAGCTCCAGCGCGTCCATCATCTGCGGGAAGCCCCGGTTCAACCCCGCCTCCTCGCCCCCGAGAATCCGGTCGGCCGGGCAGCGGTACCCGTCGAACACCAGCTCGGTCGACTCGACGCCCTTGTAGCCCATCTTCTTGATCTTGGGCGGCACGTTGAATCCGGCCCACTCGCCGCTGTTCTCGGCCGCGCCCGGCTCCTTTTCGGCGATGAAGCAGGTCAGGCCGCGGTGCTTGGGCTCGGCCTCCGGGTCGGTGCGGACCAGGACGAACACGAGCGATGAGAGCAGCCCGTTGGTGACCCACATCTTGGTCCCGTTGATCTCGTAGGCGTCGCCGTCGGGAAGCTTCTTGGCCGAGGTCTTGATCGCGGCGACGTCGGAGCCGAGCTCGGGCTCGGACAGGCTGAACGCCGCGCGCATCTCGCCCGTGGCCATCTTCGGGAGGTACGTCTGCTTCTGCTCGTCGGTGCCGAACTTCATCAGCAGGTAGGACCCGATGAAGTGCGTGTTGACGATCCCGCTGATGCTGATCCACCCCCGGGAGAGCTCCTCGACGATCATCGCGTAGGTGGTCAGGTCGAGCCCCATCCCTCCGAACTCCTCGGGGATGGTCACCCCGAACAGCCCGAGCTCCTTCATCTGCTCGACGATCGGCTCGGGAAACTCGTCCTCGTGGTCGTAGTGCTCGGCGTTCGGGATGATCTGCTCGTCGGCGAACTGGTGGACCATCTCGCAGATGGCCTTCTGCTCGTCGGTCTTGTCGGTGTAGGGGGTGGCGATCGCCATCGTTCTGGTTGCTCCTCAGTCTCTGGGGAGCAGCCGAGAATACGTCAGATCGCTGCGTTCAGCCGCCGTTGCGGGCGGCCGCGGCGGCCGCCTCGGACTTGACCCCGTGCTTCCACGTGGTCTCGGGCCGCCCCTCGGGCTGCCCGTCGACTTCCACGTCGACGCGCTCGTTGAAGAAGCACAGCCGGCCGGCGATCCCCTCGACCGCGGGGAGCGGATCTTCGTAGTACCAGATCAGGTCCTTCACGCTCTCGCCGCCGGGCCGGCGGACCGCGTAGTAGCTGGCGATGCCCTTGTACGGGCAGCGGGTCGCCGTGTCGGTGGGCTCGAGCTCGGCCCTGACGTCCTCGCGCGGCAGATACCAGCGCGTCGGCAGGTTGGACTCGAACAGCGCCATCACCCGCTCGGACTCGGCCAGCACTTCGCCATCCAGCGAGATCCGGATCCGGCGCGAGGTGGGCAGGACGTCGACGCGGTGGTAGGGGTCGCGGGGATGGACGAACACCTCCTCGTCTTCCTCGTACCAGTGGTCCATCCGGTCCCAGTAGAACGCGAGCAGGCCCCGGAGCGGCGCC
>JAFAWR010000354.1 GCA_019241635.1 Solirubrobacterales bacterium | reverse complement strand
AACTTCGACTTCAAGGTCGCCTCGCTCAGTGGATCGGTGGCCGGATGGATCGAGGCACGCAACCCGATTCGCTTCAACGTCCTCGGCACCGGCAAGGTTTGTCTGGCCAGCGTCGCGTGCTCGAGCGGGGAGGTCACGGCGTCCTCGGTCGGTCTCGCCGGCTGTTTCACCCTGGTCGACTTCCCGTACCCGGTGGTGGTCAAGAACAGCGACTGGAAGTGGTACGCGCCCTGGCGAGTACACACGGAAACTCGTCACAAGCGGGTTCGCGGCGGGGTCGGCGTGCGCTGGGCCAACCCAAGCCCGAACCTGATGGGCGACTCCTGCGACGTTGGCCCCTACCAAGCGACGCGGACCGCGAGGGATGCGGCCACCGGCGGCTTCAAGCTGGTCGTGGCGCGCGGCACGCCGATTCTGATGCTTCAGGTTCACGGCCGCGGAGTCGCGCCGCGGGTCCAGTTGATCGCCCCGAATGGCAGGCGATTTGACTCTCCGCGCGCTGCAGCGGTGATCCGTCCTGGACAGGAAGTATTCGCCCGAGACCGCCTGAATGCCACCACCTCTGTGGCGATCGTGCGTCCGGTTGCCGGCGTGTGGACGGTGCGGGGACTGGGGGGAGCGACGCTCACGGGAATCCGCCGGGCCAACGTGGACCAGGCGCCCACGATTCTCGCCGGCGTGAGCCCGGGCCGGTTCAAGCTGACCCTCGGCTACAGCTATCAGGCCGATCCGCAACACCAGACTCGGTTCGTGGAGCGCGGCGCCAACTACGAACAGGAACTCGGGCCGGCGCGCGGTACGCCGTGTCCCGGGACCGCGAACCAGAATCCGCGCCCGCTGTGCGGTGAGATCCGCTTCTCACCTGCACCGGGGCCCGGTGGTCTGCGGCGCATCTTCGCCGTCACGACGATGAACGGTGAGATCACCGAGGACCAGCTGGTGGCCACCTACCGGGCGCCGGGCGAGCCGGAGCCCTCCGCGGTGCCGCGGCTGATCCTCCGTCGGGTGGGAACCAGCGTGACGATCAGCTGGGGTGCCAGCCGGGCGCCCATCGCGGAGGCTAAGCCGATGGACTATGACGTCGACGTCAGCCTCAGCGACGGGCGGCGGCTGCTCGACGTGACCCGGGGGTCAGTCGATCACGCCACGATTCCGAACGTGGGTCGCAGCGTTCGGGTGAGCGTGCGAGTCGCCGGCGTGCGCGACGACGACACCCAGGGGCCGATGCGAACAGTGATCCTCAAGCCGGGCCAGGCCAGGGCTACGTGAGCTCAGCCTGACGCCGACCGCCGGATCGGAAAGGAACAGAAGTGTCTACTGGGTCATCACCCCTCGGCCGGACGAGGCGGCTGCTCGTTGCCCTGAGCCTCGCCGGTGCGTTCTGCGGGCTTGCCTTCACCGGAGCCGCGGCAGCGAAAGTACCCGCCGGTCAGCCATTCGTCCTGCGCGCGATCGGCGATTCGGTAACCGCCGGCTTCGGCTACTGCGGACTCGTCGATCCGAGCTGCCGGGACGGCCGTGGTCAGCCGTATTCGCTGTCGGAGCAGACGGTGTGCCGTGGCGGCGACTACGACGACCGCTGCTCGTCCAACAAGGGTGATTACACCGCGCACCTTCCCGGCACCGACGGAGTGCCCGCGATCTCCTGGGCCGCTCAGTTCGCCGTCCGCGAGGACATACCGGACTTCATCAACTATGCCGTGACCGGCTCGCGGCCTGACCAGTGGGACGACAACAGTCCCCCTGGGTTCTACAACTTCCACACGCTCCTGCAAGACGTGCTGGATGCGCATCCGGATCTAACCCTGATGACCCTGGGCGCCAATCCTGTGCTCCACGAGTTCTATTCGAATCCGCGTGCCATCGCCTGCGTCGCTCTGCTGAGCATCAGTCAGGTGAAGAAGTGCGCAAACCGGGAACTCGAGAGGTTCAGCTCGAGGATGCATCTCGAGCACATCTACGAGCGGCTGCTCACGGTCCCCACCAACCACGTGATCGTGCTCGGTTATCACACCCCGCATCCCGCCGTCCATCAGGTTGTGCTCGGCAAAGTGATCGAGTTCTACCTTCCGCGGTACGCGGCCGTGCAGGCGATCATCGGCGAGATCAATGCCACCGTGAAGCAGGCCGTGGACGCCGTGGCCAGCAAGGGCGAGAACCGCCTGCGCATCCACTTCGTGGGTATGGATCCATGGCCAGCTGAGGAGCACCAGTGCCTGGACGCGGCGCATGAGCCGTGGGTGATCTCGTGGGACTTCTGCATCCATCCCACGGAAGCGGGATACCGGCAGTTTGTCGATCGCTTGGTGAGCTTCCTTCGCGACGATCCTGCGGCGGCCGGATTTGAGCCTGGCTGGGTCGGCTGAGGATGCCGAGCGAGCCGAGGCTGCTGTCGCCGAGCGACCAGGGCGCGCCCGCGCGGATGCCGGTACCGCCCGAAGGCAATGGACGGGAGTCCCGGTCCCGTGCCGGACCTGCCCCGCGGAGCACCAGCCCGGTTCAGCTGCAGCTTGCCGACGAGTGCGACGCGATGGCGCGCCATGCGCTCGGCTCAGGCATGACCGTACCTCCATGGGTGCTCGACATCGTGGCGCGAAGTCGTCCCTCACAGGATGCCGAGAGCGATGAGGAGGCCAGGTCCTTCCCGTCTGCGGACCCTTATGAGTCCGGGGAATGGGACGTGACGCCGCTCGTCGGCGGTCCGCCGGCGCGGCTCGACGAGCTTGGGCGGGCCCATTCTGCGCTCGCCCGCCTCGTGCAACCGGCGACGCCCCGCGGCATCCTCCTGCTCACGCGTGGTCGCCAACACGGGCGGTTCCGGTGGCTGGGTCCGGTGCGCCTGATCCGGCAGATGCTGCTGGTGGTGATCGTCATGCTGGCGGCGTTCGTGGTGCTGGCGCTGTCTCCGGACATCAACTCCAGCAGCGGCGACATCTTCAATGACTCCGGCACCAAGCTTCTGGTCAACGAGCTCTTCTACCTGACCGCCGGCGGATTGGGAGCGGCCTTCTACGCGCTCTTCACCGCCTACCAATACATCGCCGCGGGCACGTACGACACCACGTACGAATCGAGCTACTGGATCAGATACATCCTGGGGCTGATCGCCGGCGTGGTACTCCCCTCGCTGATCCCAATCAACTCCGGCAACAACTCGGCCGCCGTGACGCGGCCGATGCTCGCACTGCTCGGCGGCTTCTCCGCCGCAGTGCTTTACCGGATTCTGCAGCGCCTCGTCGAGATGGTCGAGGCGCTGGCCGAAGGCGATTCCAAGCGAGCCGAGCAGGCCCGACATGACGCCGTGAGCGCTCGCGCCCTCGCTCAGATGAACGAGGAGCGACTCTCCTTCGTGGGTGACCTCATTCACCTCCGAGACGAGCTGAACGCCGGACAGTCGATTGATCGGGCCCGGGCATCGCTCGAGCGCCTCCTGGGCGACGTAGCGCCTCAAGGAAGTGCGCCGGACTCCGGGCCCGCCCCTGGGACCGAGCGCTGACCCTGTCACTGGAGAGACTCCTCGGCTTTGTCGAAATCGGTTCCACGTCTCAAAGGAGGGGTTATGCGCATCTCGGCACTGCGGTGGACCCTGTTGCTGGCCTTCGTCGGAGTCATCCTGGGCGGGCCCGCAGCCTACGGCGCTTTGCGCGACGAATTTGCACCGCCCGCGGCGCCGCTGCCCGGCCACGCCGCGATCGCAGAGCTAACCATGACCGGCAGGGTGTCCGGGGCGTTCCGAGGTGGCGGCCCAAACGGAGCCATCAACGTGGTGGGGCTGAGCCTTGGCTTCAGTCAAGGCGTCGACGTTCATAGCGGCCTGGTGAACGGCAAGCCGGCCTGTAGCGGCGTCGAGTTCCGCAAGCCCACGGACGCATCCACGCCTTCGCTGTTCGCATCACTGGCTACCAATGAAACGATCGCGAACGCGACATTTCGCGAGCGCGGGCTTACGATCACACTGACCAACGCAGCCCTGTCTTCGGTCCGGCACGTCGTGGCCGGAACGACCGGCGCCTACGAGGACGTCACTCTCCTCCCGCTCCAGATCGAGGTCACATGGGACGCCACGGGTCGCACCGCCGTGCACCGATGCGTCTGATCAGCTACGAAGGGGTCCGCGTCGAGGATGTGGAGGTCGCGGAGGCGGGACCCAAGGGCCTGGGCGTGTTCGCCGCGAGGAGGTTCGTGCGCGGCGAGACGGCCGTCGTGGGCAGGGCGATCGCGTACCCGCCACAGCGGACACGCATGTCGGTGCAAATGCACTGGGATCGGCACGTGGAGATGGACGCGCCGGCCACGCTGCTCAACCACAGCTGCGAACCGAATCTTGGCGTACGCGAAAA
This sequence comes from Solirubrobacterales bacterium, assembly GCA_019241635.1. Lineage (GTDB taxonomy): Bacteria > Actinomycetota > Thermoleophilia > Solirubrobacterales > Solirubrobacteraceae > Palsa-465. The sequence goes on along the minus strand of JAFAWR010000354.1, from coordinate 3,731 downwards.
CCGTTGGTCAGCCTTCGATTTCATCGCCCTACGAGACATCTTCGCTGGCGAGGAGCTGGCGTTCGACTATGCGATGACGGAGCACGCGCTGGTCGCTCGGCTCTCGTGTCGCTGCGGGAGCCTGGCCTGCGGCGGCGAGATCCGACCGTGGGGCGAGCGCGATCAGGCGTGGCGCGATCAGAACGCGGCTTGGGTCGCGCACTATCTCCGGACGTCATCACCCTCCGGCGCGGGGCCTCGGTTGGAGCGGCTGAGCCAGCGGTGAAGGTGTGCGTTCTCTACTGCAGCGACGAGGTGTCGCTGAACGGCGTCCCGGCTCCGGCCCGCGCCCCCGTTGAGCTCGCGTCCTACGGGCCTCGGCATGAGTACGCATACCACGAACTGACCAAGACCACGGCGATCCGAGAACTTCAGAGCCTGGCTCGCGGGGACTTCGATGTGTTTCTGAACGCATGCGATGGCGCGTGGGACGAAGCTCGCCCGGGCATCGAGGTTGTCGATGCCCTCGAGCGGCTGGAGCTTGCGTTCACCGGTGCGGGAACCGCCTTCTATGAGCCATCGCGCCAGGCGATGAAGTTGGTCTGCCACTACCTGGATATTCCGTTTCCGCGCGGGGTCGCGGTGAGGGGTAGGGGCGAGAGCCCGTCGGTGGCTTCGGAGCTCCGGTTTCCGCTGATCGTCAAGCATCCGAACAGCTACAACAGCATCGGCTTGACTCCCGCGTCGAGGGTGGAGACGAGGGCGGAGCTCGAAGCGCAAATCGAGGCCATCACGGATCGCTTCGGTGGCGCGCTCGTCGAGGAGTTCGTCGAGGGTCGTGAGTTCACCGTGCTCGTCGCGAGCCAGGGCGACCCGCGCGCCCAGCCCAAGGCGTACCGGCCCGTGGAATGCGTGTTCCCGCCGGGCGAGACGTTCAAGCACTACGACCTCAAGTGGAGCGACTACCGGCGGCTGGAGTGGCGGCCGGTCGACGACGACTACCTCGCGCGGCAACTCATGCGGATCTCGACGGAGCTGTTCTACGGGCTCGGTGGCACCGGATACGCACGGTGCGACATCCGTCTCGCGAGCACGGGAATCGCCTACATGCTGGAGATCAACCCGAACTGCTCGGTCTTCTACCCCGAGGACGCGCCCGGCGGCGCCGATGCCGTCTTGCACAACACGCCGGGCGGGCACGAGGACTTCGTCGAGACGATCCTCGCCGATGCGCTGGCCCGGCAGCGGGCCAACCGGCGACGGTGCGTCGTTCAGTTCGCCGGGCAGGCGGGGGGATACGGGTTGTACGCGACCGGAGCGATCTCACCGGGTGAGCGGATCACCCGTGGCGAGGAGCAGCCCCACCGGCTCGTCACGCGAGGCCACGCTCGGGCGAACTGGCCGCCGAGAGAGCTGCATTGGCTCGAACAGTACGGATATCCCGTGAGCGACGACGTACTCGTCACCTGGAGCTCAGATCCCGAAGCGTGGGCGCCGATAAACCACTCGTGTGACCCCAACGCCTGGCTCGAGGGTCTCGACCTGGTGGCGCGGCGAGGAATCTATGCCGGGGAGGAGATCACGATGGACTATGCGACGTTCATCGCGGATTCTGGCGCGACGTTTGACTGTCAGTGTGACGCCGCGTGCTGCCGAGGTACGATCACGCCGCACGACTGGCAGCTGCCCGAGCTGCGCCATCGTTACGCAGAGCACTGCTCGCCATACATTGCCGGCAAATGGGCGAGGCTGTTGAACTACGCGTAATCGGGCGGCGACGCGTGTTTGCCGGCGTGGGGCCATACCTCAAGGCGAGCGCGGACGCGCTGGGCTCGATGCGAGCCACCTCCACCCTGCGCGGTTACGTCGCCGCCGTCGGTCTCCTGGACTTGGCCCAGTACACGTCCGGCATGGTCATCTGGTTGTACGTGTTCGCCCGCGCGGGCACGGTGGCGGTGTCACTGCTCGTGATCACCGGCTCGGGCACGCTGGCGCTTCTGGCGGCGCCGATGAGCAGCCTGTCCGATCGTTACGGTCGCGGGCGGATCGCCGCGCTGGGCGCACTGCTCCGGGCGCTCGCGCTGCTCGCCCTGGCCCTGAGCACCGCAGCGGCCTGGCCCGTGTGGACGACCATCGCACTCGCCGGAGTCGAGGGTGCGGTGTACTCGGTCGGCGCGCCGGCCCTTCGGGCGCTCGCGCCGACGCTGGTGCAGTCCGCCGGCGAGCTCACCTCGGTGAACTTGATGATCTCGCTCGCGTTGGCATTGGCGATCTTCCTGGGCCCGCTCCTCGGAGGTCTCGCCTATCAGTGGACAGGAGCGGCGCCCGTGGTGGCCGCCTGCGCCGCCGTGTTTGCGCTCAGCTATTTCCAGCTGCGCCGCTTCCAGCCGGGAGCGCCGGCGGCGGATGCCCCGGCGGAGACAAAAGCACGGCACCGGAGGATCGCGGCAGCGCTCTCCGGGCTGCAATCCGCCGCGGCGGATCGCCGGATCCGGCTGACCTTACTTGTGTTCTGTGGCTATTCGTTCGCGGTCGGCATCCTCGACGTGGTCCTGATCGTGATCGCCCGCGACGTGATGCACGAATCCAGCGGTGGCATCGGCGCGCTCTACGCCGCGTTCGGCGCGGGTGGGCTGCTCGCCGGCCTCGGCGTCGGACAGCTCGTCCGAGCGCGCCTCGCCCGTGCCTTCGGGCTTGCCGTTGTCCTGTGGGCGGTTCCGCTCGCCGTCATCGCGCTCCTCGCGCAACCTGTGGCTGCGTGGATATGCGCCGCCGCAGCGGGAACGGCCGGCACGATCGCCCAGGCAGCTGGCGACACAGTCTTGCAGCGCGCGACCCCGGATCCGTTGCTGAGCCGCGTGCTCGGCGCCTACGAGGCGCTCACCGGCGTCACGTACATGGTCGCGGCGTTGGTGCCGGCAATTCTGATCACGTGGCTCACCGCCCGCACCATTCTCATCCTGGGCGCGGCCGTCGCCCCGTTGGTGGTCGTTTGCTGCTGGCGTGGCCTTATCCGGCTCGACCGCGACCTGGGCGTTCACGAAGAGCGCCTGAAGCTCGTGATCGGCGTCCCCTGGCTTCGCACCAGTTCACTGGCCGAGCAGGATCGGGTCGCGGCGCTGCTCGCGGAGGAGTCCGTTCCCGCCGGCAACGTGGTCATCTACCAGGGGGAGACCGGGTCCCGGTTCTATCTCCTGAGATCGGGGGCGGTACGCATTCTGGTCGACGGACACGAGGTCTCCCGTCTCGCCGCCGGCAGTTGGTTCGGCGAGCTGGCCCTGCTCCGGGACATCCCCCGCACCGCCACCGTCCAAGCCACCGAAGACACCGCGCTGCTGTCGCTGTCAGAGGACGACTTTCACCGCGCCCTCGAGGGTGTGGGAACGGTCGCCCGCGGAGAATCGTCGCGCATCCTCGGGCTTAAGTCACTCTCGGTCCCGGGTGATCTGGTCTGGCCAGCCCGCGGGGTGGGCGGCGCGGTAACGATCCCCGTTGACGCCGACATCGAGCGCTCGGCGGACCGGATCGAGGTGCTGGGGAACCTCCCCCTCCTCTCCCAGCTACCGCCGTGCGCCCTCGCGCGGATCGACGCTGCTTCGAGCATCGCGCGCCATTCTCCGGGGGAGACGATCCTCGCTGAGGGCGCGCCCGCGGGGGACGCCTATCTCATCTGGCAGGGTCGCGTCAACATCCTGCGGGGAGACCAGGTTCGGCGAGTCACCGGTCCCGGAGCCGTGATCGGAGACCTCGGC
>JAFAWR010000291.1 GCA_019241635.1 Solirubrobacterales bacterium | reverse complement strand
TTCTTCACCAACCGGGGCAAGGTCTACCGGCTCAAGGTCTACGAGCTGCCCGAGGCCTCGCGCACCGCGCGGGGACGGGCGCTGGTCAACCTCCTCCCGCTACGCGAGGGCGAGCGCGTGCAATCGGTGCTCTCCACTCGTGACTTCAGCGAGGGCAAGTACCTGGTGTTCGCCACCCGCAACGGGATGGTCAAGAAGACCGAGTTCGGCGCCTACAACACGCCGATCAAGGCCGACGGCATCATCGCGATCAACATCCGCGACGACGACGAGCTGATCGCCGTGCGCCGCACGAGCGGCAACGACGACATCATCATGGTCTCCCGCTCCGGCCAGGCCGCGCGCTTCAGCGAGAGCCAGGTGCGCTCGATGGGCCGTGACACCAGCGGCGTACGCGGGATGAACGTGTCGCAGAAGAACAACGCGGTGCTGGCCATGGACGTCGCGCGCGACGATCAGGAGCTGCTGGTGGTCACCGAGAACGGCTACGGCAAGCGCACCTCGATCTCGGACTATCCGGTCAAGGGCCGCGGCACGATGGGCGTCAAGACGATCCAGCTGACCGAGAACAAGGGCGCCCTGGCCGGCGCGCTGGTCGTGCGCGAGCACCAGGAGCTCGTTTTCATCTCCCAAGGCGGCATGGTCCAGCGCACCTCGGTGCGTGGCATCAGCCGCTACGGCCGGGCCTCGCAGGGCGTGAAGTTGATGAACATCCGCGACGACGATCAGGTCAGCGCGGTGGCGCTGGTGGTCGAGTCCGAGGCCTCGACCGCGGCGGCCGTGGCCGAGGACGAGTTCCCGTCCGGCTCGGATCCAGTTGCACCGGGCGAGTCTGCCGGCGCGGACGAGTCACCCGGCGCCGCGCCCACCGCGGACGACGAGTAGCCGCCCCCGGCGCGGCGCCCAGCGCGGACGACGAGTAGCCGGCCCCGACCCCCCGCCCGGGGGGTCCCTTCGGGTCCTTTTTCGCGGTCGTTGCGTCGAGGAGCCGAAATCGCTCAAGCGCTTCTCTTGTCATACCGATAAGCGGAGGAATGGGATCGGATCGGCCAGCGCCGGGGTCCGCCAAACCCCCGGCCGGCGGGCAGGGAGCACCGAACGCGGGGCATTTGCCTCCGCGCCTGCGTCTGGGGCGGCTGGGGGCGGTCGTGGTTCTGGCGTGGCTTGCCGTGATGGTCGCGGGGGCCTGGGTGATCGCCAACTCCGAGGCCAGCAGCCGCCGCGCGATGGCGGGTCGCCTCGATGCGCGGACCAGATACGCGGCCTCCTTCATCTCGATCTACGCTCGCGATCTCCTGGCCCGTGAGCGCTCGGCTGCGCGCGCCTGGCTGGCCTCGCCCGACGGCACCGCCGACACCCTCGCGCGCACCTCCGCCGCGCTGGGCATGACTGGCGCCGTGTTGCTCGACGCACACGGCCGCGCGGTCGTCGACTCGCCGCGGTCCGACCAGCCGGTGGCGGCGCTGCTCACGCGGCGCTACGCGGGCTTCGCCGCGGCCGCCGCGGCCGCCGCGGCCACCGCGAGCGGGGCCGGCCGCGCCGGCGCGTCGCGGATCTCGCTGGTCCAGCTCGGGAAGTCGCCGCTGATCACGTTCGCGGCCACGTATCCGAGCGCGTCCGGCGCCCGCGTGCTCGCCGGCGCCTACGCGGTCAGCGACACCGTGCTGCCCAGCGCGCTCGACCACATGCTCTCGACCGGCGGGTGGCAGGCCTTCCTGGTCGACTCGACCGGTGGCCGGCTGGCCGCCGGGCAGCCTGGTCCACGCCCGGCCGACTCGGTCTCGTTCCGGGCCGCGGTGGCGGGAACGCCGTGGGCGATCGTGGTCAACGATCCCGAGAGCCAGCTCTACGGCTTCCTCAGCGGCCCCGGGTCGTGGGTGGGCTGGCTCGCGCTGACCGGGCTCACGGTGGCCGGGCTGGCCATCATCCTGCTGATCGCCGGCCTGGCTCGCAACCGGACACAGCTGACCGCGCTGAACGACCAGCTGGCGCGCCTGGCCTCCGTCGACCCGCTGACCGGCCTGCGCAACCGCCGCGCGATCGAGGAGTACCTGCATGACGCGCTGAGCGCCGCCCGCCGGCACGCACTGCCGCTGTCGCTGCTCGTCGTCGACGTCGATCACTTCAAGAACTTCAATGATCAGCTGGGCCACCGGAGTGGGGACGCCGTGCTCGCGCACACCGCGCACGCGCTGGATCGAGCGCTGCGGGCCGAGGACGCCATGGGCCGGTGGGGCGGCGAGGAGTTCCTCGTCGTGCTGCCGGGTACCGACGAGGAGGGCGCGGTCAGGGTCGCCGGCCGCATCCGCGCCGCCCTGGCCGCCGATCAGCCCGAGGAGGCCAGCGCCCACGGCCTTTCCGTCACGGTCACGATCGGCGTGGCGGAGTGGCAGCAGGAGGAGATGTCCGAGCTGGTCGGTCGTGCCGACCGCGCGCTCTATGAGGGCAAGGCGGCCGGTCGAGACACGGCTCAGGTCTCCACGGTCATGGCCGCCGTGACCGAGGTACCCGAGCGGGCCTGAATCCTCCGCCGGACCCGCGAGCGAAGCCGCCGGGCCGGTCTCCTCGGATACTTGTCCGCGCACCGCGAAGACGGCGGCGCCATCCGCTAATCTGCTCTTCACCAGAGAAAGGAGGTGGTCCGACTGTCTGAAAGTACTTGCGGGACCCTGGAGGTGTCCGGCCGCTAAGCCGGAGGCTGACCCCGCCTAGCGGAGTCCCCCCGAGACACCGTCGGAGCGAGCGCCGGGAGTAGTCCCTCCGGCACGCACCAGTTCGCTTCGGTGATGCCAGCCAGTTGATGTGTGAAGGGCGCCGACGTCGACGGCGCCCTTCATGCTTTCTAGGGCGGCCCAATGCCACACTCGCCCCCGCGGCGGCACCGAGCGTGGGTTTTGGTACGCCAGACGCACGCTCAGCCACACTCGGCGGGAGCGGATGCTCGAGTGTGGCATTGGGCCGTGCTGCAGGCGGGCTCTGGGGTCAGGTCGGTAGCGCGAGACCGACCAGGTACGTTGCGCCGCCGACGATCACGCCGGCCAGGGTCATCTCGAGCCCGGCGGACCACCAGGTGCGAAGGGTCACCAGCGACTTCGCCGCACCGACCAGGAAGTGCGCCACCAGCGAGACGATCGCCGCGGCGACGATTGCCACCGTGCCGGTGGTGAAGATGAACGGGATCACCGGCACGAGCGCGCCGAGCCCGGTGGAGATCCCCGCCGCGATTGCCGCCTGAGTGGGATCCGCGTGCTCGCCGGTGACGCCGAACTCCTCGGCCGACAGCGCCCGCAGCATCGCGTCGGGCTGGGTGGCCAGCTGGGCGGCCATCGAGTCCGCGGTGGCCTGATCGACCCCCTTGAGCTGGTAGAAGAGCGACAGCTCCTCCCGCTCTTCCTCGGGATGCTCGGCGATCTCCTGGCGCTCGCGCTCGATGTTGGCCGCGGCGACCTCGCCCTCGGAGCGCTCGGCCAGGAACGCGCCCGTGGCCATCGAGAGCGCGGACGCGACGGCCGCCGAGACCCCGGCGGTGAGCACGAAGCTCGAGCCGCCGGTCGCGCCGGAAACGCCGGCCACGATCCCAAACACGGCGGCCAGCCCGTCGTTGGCGCCGTAGATCGCGCCGCTGATCCAGCCGCCCCCGGTGCGGTGCCACTTCTCCCGCCCCATGATCTTGTCGAGCCGCGCCTGGGCGGGATGGACCGGTGCCGGTGCGCCGCCGCCCGCCCCGCCGCCTGGCCCGCCCCCCGGGCCGCCGCTCCCGTCGGCCGCCCCGGAGCGCATCTCGGCGACCGCGTGCGAGTGCGCGCGCTCCTCCTTGCGAATGCCGCGGAGCAGTTCGTCGGTCGCCGGATCACCGGTCGAGCGTTTGTACAGATCACCGACCTCCTCGTCTTCGGCCGCCTCCCGGGCGGCCAGCAGGCGGTCGATCGGAGCCAACCGGGCCTGGAGCCGCAGCCACGGGGACAGCCGCACGCTTTCGCGGGGCGGGATCTCGATCCCGAGCTCGGTCATCCGCGCCTCGAGCCGCCGGCGATGGCCGCCCTCGGCCTCGGCCATCCGCCCGAGGATCTCCGCCTCGCGCTCGGGCATCCGCTCGGCGATCAGCTCGTAGACCCGGCCGGCGACGATCTCGCCGCGCCATGCCTCGAGCAGACGCTCGCGTACCTCCCTGTCCACATCGGTCGTACTCATCGGGCTACCGGCGCAGATTTACCCCGGCTGGCCAAGCACAGACCCGGCTAAGGGAGCTCTCATGGCGAGACGGCTACGCGGCCAGGTACGCCTGCCAGGCCACCGGGATGGTGGGGCTCGCCACGTGGATGAACACCGTGGCGCTGGGCGTGCGCGGCTGCTTGAGCAGGCGCATGCCGGCCTGGCGTAGCAGGGCGTCGCCCTTGCGACGGTTGCACGGGGCGCACGAGGCGACGATGTTGTCCCAACTCGAGCCGCCGCCCTTGGAGCGGGGGATCACGTGATCGACGGTGAGGTTCGAGCGCGCGCCGCAGTACTGGCAGGTCCAGTTGTCGCGCGCGAACACGGCGCGGCGGGTGATCTTGCGGCGGTGCGTGTCGCGCGGGATGCGCACGTAGGTGACCAGCCGGATCACCATGGGCCGCGACATCGTCCTCGTTGCCGAGTGCAGCTCCCAATCGGCGCGCTCGAGGATCTCCGCCTTCTCCTTGAGCAGCAGGACGACCGCGCGACGGACCGTGCAGACGTTGATTGGCTCAAACGTCGCGTTCAGGACGAGCACCCGGCCACCCTCACGTCCGCGTCGCTGGTGCTCGGGAGGCGACGCGGACCACACTGGCGCTGGTACTGAGGTGGCCATAACTGGCGCCAGTGTACCGGTGCGTCCCCCGGACCAATGGCGGTTCACAACGCCTTCGCGGCGTCTTCACACGATTCTCATGTCACCGCGGCCGGGAACGATCCAAGCACGCGGAGCACCTCGACATGAGCGCGCAGTCCGGCCAGCGCGTCGGCCACATGGGGCTCGATGTCGCGGCCCTCGAGGTCGAGGAAGAACATGTAGCGCCCGAGGCCCTGCTTGCGGGGGCGCGACTCGATCCGGGTCAGGTTGACCTCCCGGCTGGCGAACTCCGAGAGGCAGTGGACGAGCCAGCCGGGTGCCTCGGAGCCGACGCCCCAGAAGACCACCGCGGTCTTCCACGGTCCGAGCGGCGCGTCCGGCGCTCCAGGGCCGCCCGCCGGCGCCCCGACCGGCCCCAGCCACACGAACCGGGTCTCGTTGTCGGGGACATCCTCCACCCCGGCCCGCAGCACGTGGCACCCGTAGCGCTCGGCGGCCACGCGGTTGCCGAGCGCCGCCCACGGCCCGTCGTGCTCGGCCACCGTGCGCACCGCCTCGGCGGTGGAGGCTCCGGCGAGCACGGTGGCGTGGGGCAGCCGCGCGCGGATGAACCGGCCGCACTGGGCGGTGGCCTGAGGATGGGAGACGACGGTCTCGATCTCGGAGAGCTCGAGCGGGGTGCGCGCGATCAGGCAGTGGCGGATCGGGTGGACTACCTCGCCGAGGATCGCCACGTCCTCGGTCTCCATGGCCAGCGCATCGAGCGTGGCGTTGACCGAGCCCTCGAGCGAGTTCTCGATCGGGACCAGGGCGCGCTGGACCGAACCGAAATGGACCGCCATCACGGTGTCGTAGATCGTCGGTTGCGAGACCAGGTCGAGGCCGTCCTGCCCGGCGGTGGCGCTGATCAGGGCCTCCTGGGTGAACGTTCCCTCGGGGCCGAAGTAGGCGACGCGCATGCCCGTACGGTCGCTGCGCTAGCGGGTTGATCCGACCACTAGCCCGACTGCGGCCCGTCTGCCTCGAGGGCTCGGCGGATCGCCTCGTCCTCCTCGGGCGAGAGCTCGAGCTCGGGCTTGCCCTCGCGGACCTCCTTGGCGTAAAGCCGGGCCTGGTCGCGATGGTGGATCGAGGACAGCACCAGCCCCGAGCGCTGAGCGTCGAGTAGGGCGATCGAGGTGGACTGCCGTCCCGACATCTCGCCGTAGGCGTCGTAGCGGATGAGCGCGCGGTAGGCCATCGTGCGATCGATCCGCCGCTCGGCGGTTTCCATCCTCCGGCCGAGCCGTTCGGCGGCCTCCTGGACATAGTCGGAGAGCGCCTCGAACTGGCTCTGGAGCTCGGCGGCATGCCCGACCAGATCCCGCTCCTCGCCACCCAGGATGGTGCGCTGGGCGGCCCTGACGCGGCGCAGCTTGAGGGCCAGGATCGCGCAGAGCAGGAGGGCCAGGAGCGCGGCGGCGCCGGCGCCCATCGCGACGATTCCCGCCGTGCTGGTCAGGTTGTGCACTGGCGACAGCATACGATCACCCCGGCCGGCAGCGGGACTCGCCCGCCCGGTCCGACTGGCGCGTGCCCGCCTACTGGAAGTCGACCGGGAAGGTCAGCGAGTTGTTCGCGATGTTCTTCTCGCCCGGGACCGGGACGATCGTCGCGGTCATCTGGTGAGTGCCCTTGGCCGGGATCCCGTTGAGGGTCACCTGGCAGCTGGTCGACTCGCCGGCGGTGGTCTGGGGCACGGTGGTCTGTCCGTTCACGTTGGACCCCGCGATCGTCACCTTGCAGATCACGTTGGTCTCGGTGTTCTGCCCGGTGTTGGCGAAGTTCAGCGTGAAGATCGGAGCGGGACTGGCCGGGATCGAGTTGGTCGACCCGGTCTGCAGCTGGGTTCCGCCCACGCTTACCGAGTTCAGCTGATGCCCGTGCAGTCCCGGCGTGATCGGCTTGCTCGTCTTGGCCGATGACGGGAGCGAGACCTTGAGCGTGTTGGCGATGGTCTGCGGATCCAGCCAGGAGATCGAAGGCAGGAACTGGCCGGCGTTGATCTGCTGGCCGCCGAGGCCGCCCACGGTGATGCCGGCCGCGCGGAGCGCCCCGATGACCTCCGGCACCGTGTAGTCCTTGTAGAGCACGTCGGAGGCGTAGAAGCGGGCCATGTCGGAGGCGATCGAGGTGACCGCGTCCTGGGCGGTCTGGGATTGGAGCGCGGGCTGGATCTCGCTGGCGATGTTGTGCATTCCGTCGGCGCGCATCTGGAGCGCGAGCACGAAGTTCGATTGGGCCGCCTTGACCTCGTCGGGGACGCTGAGGTTCTTGGCCTGCTTCAGCTGGTTCGTGGCATCGCTCCACGACTGGTTGAGGCTGGTGTTCAGCGCGGCCGGATCGCCGGTGGGGCCTGAGAGAGAGGTGAAGAAGCCATGGCCGGTGTTGACCGACTGGGCGTTCAGCGACGCAACGCTGTTGTTGTAGTCCTTGAGCGCGCTGTTGCGGGCGCTCACCTCGCAACTGTTGACGAGGACGGCGATCAGGATGATCGCCACCACCACGATGCCGGCCAGCACGAGGCGGCGGGCGAGGATCGCCTGCTGGGTGGCCGGCCCAGGGCGTCGAGTACCACCGGTCGATCGGCGTCTGCGCGGGGCCGTCCGTGGCGCTGTACGAGTCTCCTCCGGCTCGTCGAAGAACGACACCTTTGCTCGCTCCTCCGCGGAATCGGGAGCGGTCAGTATGACCGGCCGAACGGCGGTAAGACAGTCCTGAACGGCCCGGCCCGCAGGGGAAGCGCCCTGTCTCCTCGAAAAAGTGGCCGTGCGTACGCGAAACACCCGCGGTTCGGAGGTCCCGACCGGCCCCCGGACCGGCCCCCGGACCGGCACGCCGACCACCACCCCGAGCACGGCGCCGACCCGCGCCGACCCGGCAGCTGAGGCCGCCGCGGCCGAGCGCGCGCCGCTGCGCGCTCGCGATCTGCGCCCGCGGTCAGATGCGCCGCTCGTGCTCGGGCGCTACCGCCTGCGCCGGCGGCTGGGGACGGGCGGCTTCGCCACCGTGTGGCTGGCCCATGACGAACGACTGTATCGGGAGGTCGCGGTCAAGATCCTCCCGCGCGGTCGCGTGGTCGGCGGCCGCTTCGAGCGCGAGGCGCGGGCGGCGGCGCGGCTCGCCCACCCGGGGATCGTCACGCTGTACGAGGCGGCGGTCGACGACGAGGGTGCCTATCTGGTCTCCGAGCTCGTCCACGGCGCCACGCTCGACGAGCTCCTGGCCGCAGGGCGCCTGTCCGATCGCGATGTCGTGCGCGTCGGGATCGCCCTGTGTGACGCGCTCGCCCACGCCCATGCGCACGGCGTCATCCATCGCGACGTCAAGCCCTCGAACGTGCTCGTCCCCGAGCGCCCGACGACCCCGGCGCAGCTCGCCCGGCTGACCGACTTCGGGGTGGCGCGAGTGCTCGACGGCGACGCGCTGACCCGCACCGGTGATGTCATCGGAACCGAGGCTTACATGGCGCCCGAGCAGGCGCAGGGGCTTCCCGCCGCCGCCGCGGCCGACGTGTTCTCGCTCGCGCTCGTGCTCTACGAGGCCCTGAGCGGTACCAACCCGCTGCGCAACGGGCCGAGTCGCCGGCGCGCGAGCCACCTGCCGCCGTTGCGCCATCAGCGCCGGGAGCTTCCTCGCGAGCTTGGTCAGGCCATCGATATGGCGCTCCGCCCGCGGCCAGGGGAGCGGGGAAGCCTCGGCGACCTGCGCGCCGCGCTGGTGGCCAGCTTGCCGCGCGCCGCCGATGAGCCGGGCGTGGTTGCCGCGCCATGGCCTGAGCGGACGCGGGGCCGGACGCTCACTCGCCCGCGCCTCGAGCCGGAGGATGAGCTGTTCGAGGAACGCCCCAGGCCGCGGGTCGATCAACCGTCGCGCTCACACCACGATGAGCGTTCGCGTTCCCGCGACGACGAACGTGGCCGGTCCGTTCCCCTTCCATGGCCGCGCCGCGCCCTGGCCGGCGTCGCGGCCGCCCTGCTCGCGCTCTGGGTGGCCCGCCACGCGTCCGGCGCCACGCCGCTGCCCACCGCGCTGGCGGTCGCGCTCGCCGGCGTGATCGTCGCGGTGATGCCGCGCGGTGGCTGGGTGATCGTAGCCACGGCCGGCGCGGCGGCGCTGATCGTCTCCTCCCGGCCCGGCGCCGCGCTCGCGCTGCTCGCCGGGGCGGTCGTGCCGATCGTCACGAATCCCCTGGATGGGCCGGCCTGGCCCCTCGCCGCCGGGGCCCCGATGCTGGGCTCCGTGGGGCTGGCCGCGGCGTGGCCGGCGCTGTCCGGGCTGACCCGGCGAGCCCACAGGCGCGCCGCGCTGGCCGCCACCGGTTACATCTGGAGCGCGTTGGTCGCCGCCGGGATCGGGAGCGCTCATAGCCTTCCCGACGCTCTGCACCATGTCCTCGCGCCACTGGCCACGGCGGGAACGCTCGTGACCGCGGGGATCTGGGCGCTGGCCGCTCTCACGCTGCCCTTGACGCGCAGCCGGCGCTGGCCTGCCCTCGAGTGCCTCCGTCTCATCCTGTGGGCGACGGCCCTGGCGCTGGCCACCCTGGCCGCCGAGCGGGCCGCCGGCGCGGTCCATACCCGCACCGTGCTGCTCGGGGCGGCCACCGGCGGGCTCGTGGCACTTCTCGCCAGGCGGTCGGCCGCTCGTCTGGGTGGGGCCAGATTGGAGAACGATCAGCCCCCACTCGCGTAGCATGAAATCCGTCCGCGACGGGATGTCGCGGCCCACCCATGAGCGTTCTGAAGAACCTGGAGAACAAGATCGCCGGCCTCGTCGAAGGCACGTTCAGCCGTGCCTTCCGCTCGGAGGTCCGCCCGGTCGAGATCGCGCGCAAGCTGGCCCGCGAGATGGAGGAGCACAAGTCGTTCTCGGTTTCCCGCACGTACGCCCCCAACGAGTACCGGGTGTTCCTGTCTCCAAGCGACCGCGAGCGCTTCGCCGGCTACGAGGCGGCGTTGACCGCCGAGCTGGCCGGCTACCTGCTCGAGCACGCGCGGCGCGAGCGGCTTACGCTCCTCTCGCGGCCGGTGATCGAGTTCGAGACCGACGACCGCCTCGGGCTCGGCGAGTTCGGCATCCAGACCCGGGTGGCCCAGCCCGACGACGAGCCGGTGAGTGCGCCCGCCGAGGCCCAGTCGGGCCGCACGATGATCTACAGCACCTCCGAGCGGGTTTCCGAGCCGCTCGAGGAGCGGGGACGGGCCCGGGCGCAGACGGCGCTCCTGCTGATCGACGGCAAGCGGGTGGTGATCAGCCCGGCCGGCGCCACGCTCGGCCGCGGCCGCCAATCGGACGTCGTGCTGAACGATCCCAACGTCTCGCGACAGCACGCCGAGATCCGCCCTCGCGGCGGCTCGTGGGTGATCACCGACCTCGGCTCCACCAACGGCTCGCAGCTCAACGGCCGCCGGCTCGAGGGCTCCGAGGTGCTTCGCTCCGGCGACGAGATCGAGCTCGGCGCCTCGATCATGACGTTCACCCTCGAGTAGGCCGCGCACCGATGCTCGCCCCCGTCTCGGTAGGTCTCAAGTTCGGCTTCCTGATCGTGCTCTACCTGTTCCTGTTGTGGGTGGCGTGGAGCGCGCTGCGCGACCTGCGGCGCGGGCGCGGCGGCGTGGTGCGGGCCGACTCGGCCGCCCGTTACGACGCCACCGGGATGTACGACGCCGCGACCGGGCTGGCCGAACCGGACGGCAACGGCTTCGAACCGCGCCTGCGGGTCGAGCAAGCTCCAGGGCACGAGACCGGGAGCGCGTATGAAATTCCCAGCCAGGGCGCTACTCTCGGCCGCGGAGACGTCGAGATCAGGCTCGACGATCCGTTTGCTTCCACGCATCACGCCCGCATCTCGCGGGAGGGCCACGTCGTCGTGATCGAGGACCTGGGATCCACCAACGGCACCTACCTGAACGAAGAGCCCCTGACCGGCCCGCAGCCGCTGCACCCCGGCGACCGGATCCGGATCGGCGACTGCGAGTTCTCCTACGAACAATGACAGTCATCGCGCCTCCCAGGGAAACCCTCCGATGATGCTGCGCGCAGCGGAAGCCATCTGCAAGACCGACACCGGCCGTCAGCGCCGGGACAACGAGGACAGTGCGTACGCTCGGGCGCCCGTATTCGTGGTCGCCGACGGGATGGGTGGCGCCCAGGCCGGAGAGGTGGCTTCGCGGCTCGCCATCGAGGCATTCGAGCGCGGCCTGCCCGACGACGGTAGTCCGGAGGAGCGCCTGGCCAACCGGGTCCGGGAGGCCAACCACCAGATCTATGAGCGCTCCCGGGCCGACCGCGGCCGGGCCGGGATGGGCACGACGTTGACCGCCGCATACGTCGACGACGCCCACGTGGCCATCGCCCACGTCGGGGACAGCCGCGCCTACCTGTTCCGCGACGGGACCCTCCAGCGCCTGACCCAGGACCACTCGCTGGTCGACGAGCTCGTCCGCCGCGGCAAGCTGACCGAAGAGCAGGCGGCCGAGCATCCCCAGCGCTCGATCATCACCCGTGCGCTCGGCCCCGAGCCCGACGTCGAGGTCGACACCTGGACCTATCCGGCGCGGCCGGGAGATGTGGTCCTGCTGTGCTCGGACGGTCTTACCTCGATGATCTCCGAGGTGACCGTGCGCGAGGTCCTGGCCGCCCACGAGAACCTCGATGCCGCCGCCGACGCTCTGATCAACGAGGCCAACGAGGCCGGCGGCCGGGACAACATCACCGTGGTCCTGTTCCGCCTCGAGGAGCTAGGCGGCGAGGACGGATCGGGCGAGGAGACGATGGTCGGCGTGGCCGTGCCGCGCGCCGAAGCGGACACCGACGGCGAGGTCGAGAACTCGCCGACCGCTCGGGCGGCGACCGAAGCCCGTGGTTCGAGCGCGGTCGCGGTGGCTCCCCCGCCCACCAGACCGGCCCTCCAGCGATCGCCACCCCCGCCCCGGACCCGCCGGCTCGAGCCGATTCCGCCGGTTGGCGAACGCCGCGAGCGGCGCTTCGCCAGGCCGCTCGCGGCACTCCTGGCCACCGTGATCGTGCTGGCGCTGATCGGCAGCGCCGGCTACCTGGCCAGCCGCCAGCTGTATTTCGTAGGGACCAACGCCCAGGGCATCGTCACGATCTACCGCGGGTTCCCCTACAACGCGCCGTTCGGCGTGCCCCTTTATGAGACCTACTACGTCTCCGGGGTGCCGGCCTCGACGATTCCGGCGCCGCGGCGGGCCCAGCTGCTCAACAACAACCTGCGCTCGCAATCGGACGCCACCTCGCTCGTGATGGACCTCGAGCAGGGGAAGATCTCGCCATGAGGGGCCGGACCGCGCACCGGACCGGGAGCGGCCGGTGAGGCAACACCACGGGGGCAGGCGATGAGCGCGCGCAACCGCGAGCTCTTCGGGCTCATCCCGGCATCGCTGCTGGTCACCGCGGGCTTCGCCGGCGTGTTCATCCAGCGCTCGAACGCGCTCTCGAACATCTCGTTGACCTACGGCGCGGTGTTCCTCGGGCTGTGCATCGCCGCGCACGTGTTCATCCGGATCACCCTGCCCCGGGCCGACCCCTATATGTTCCCGCTGATCGCGGTGCTGGCCAGCTTCGGGCTGGTGATGATCTACCGGATCAGTCCCACGCTGGCCCGCCAGCAGGCGCAGTGGTTCGTGCTCGGGCTGGTCCTGTTCGCGGGCACGATCCTGCTGTTTCGTGATTACCGCAAGCTCGAGCGCTACCGCTACACGATCGTGCTCGTCTCGATCGGGCTGCTCGTGCTCCCGCGCCTGCCCGGGATCGGCTACGCCGCCAACGGCGCCTACCTGGGCGTGCGCATCCCGGGCCTGTTCGTCTTCCAGCCGGCCGAGGTGTCGAAGATCGGTCTGGTCATCTTCCTGGCCAGCTACCTGCGCGACACCCGCCAGGTGCTCGTGCAGGGCGGGCGGCGGATCCTCGGAATCACCCTGCCGCCGCTCAAGCAGTTCGGCCCGGTGGTGGTCATCTGGGGCCTGGCCATGGCGATCCTGGTCGTGCTCAGCGACACCGGCTCCTCGGTGATGTTCTACGGCGGCCTGCTGGCCATGCTCTACGTGGCGACCAACCGGGTGTCGTTCGTGGTCATCGGACTGATCGCCGCGGCGATCGGCTTCTGGTACCTGGGGACGCACATCCCGCACATCCACGCTCGCGTGGAGACCTGGCTGCACCCGCTGAACCACACCCTTTACAACGCGCCGCTGGGCAGCTACCAGGTGGCCAACGCGATGTTCGCCCAGGCGGCCGGCGGGCTGTTCGGGCAGGGCTTCGGGCGAGCGGCGTTGACCTTGCCATACGGTGGCACGCTGTTGCCGGCGCCTCAGACCGACATGATCTACGCGGTCATCACCGACGAGCTCGGCCTGTTCGGCGCCGTGGCCGTGCTGATCACCTACCTGCTGTTCGTGGCCCGCGGCTTCAAGACCGCGCTGCTGGCGCGTGACTCGTTCTCGACGCTGCTGGCGGTCGGGCTGAGCTCGATGTTCGCCCTCCAGGTGTTCGTGATCGTCGGCGGCGTGACCCGGGTGATCCCGCTCACCGGCGTGACGCTGCCGTTCATCTCCTACGGCGGGTCCTCGATCGTGGCCAACCTGGTGCTGGTGGCCCTGCTGCTGTTGGTCTCAGATCGCGCGCGGAGGCCCGAGTGAGCACTCCGATCGTCCGCCTGTTCGCGTTCGTGGTGGCGCTGTTCGCGCTGCTCGTGGTGTTCACCTCGCGCTGGACGGTGTTCGAGGCTTCGTCTCTGAACAACAACCCCTTGAACGTCCGCACACTGCTCGACGAGCTGCAAATCAAGCGCGGGCGGATCCTGGCCGACGACGGAACCGTGCTGGCCCGGTCGGTGGCGGCGCCGCAGCACACGTGGACGCGCACCTATCCGACCGGGAGTCTGTTCTCGCAGGTCGTCGGCTACTCGATCGCGACGCAGGGCCGCTCCGCCGGCCTCGAGCAGTCGGCCGGTCCCGACGTGCGCGGCGTGCAGACCGGGCTCAGCTCGATCTTCGGTCAGCTCGATCCGCGGCCGGTGGGCGACGACGTCCAGACCACGCTCGACCCCAAGGCCCAGCGGGTGGCCGTGCAGGGGCTGGCTGGCCGGGCCGGGTCGGTGGTCGCGCTCGACCCGAGGACGGGGGCGGTCCTGGCCATGTACTCCAACCCGACCTACGACAACAACCACGCCGCCAAGCTGAGACCGGGCGAGTCGGAGTTCAACAACGCGACCCAGGCCCGATGGCCGCCCGGGTCCACGTTCAAGGTCGTCACCGCGGCCGCGGCGATCGACAGCGGCAAGTACACCCCGAACTCGATGATCAACGGCAAGTCGCCCATAACCGTCTCGGGAGTTCCGCTCCAGAACGACAACAACCAGGCGTTCGGTGAGATCACCCTGACCGAGGCTTTGACGTTCAGCGTCAACACGGTGTTCGCGCAGGTGGCGCAGAACGTGGGCCGCCCCACGATGACCGATTACATGAAGCGGTTCGGGTTCTACTCCACGCCGCCGCTCGACTACCCGGCAGGACAGATCAAGACCAGCCGTCCGTTCGACTTCCACGGGCATCCCTTCCCGCCGGGCAGCCCCAACGAGGACATCGGGCGCATCGGGATCGGCCAGGGCGGCCTGCTGGTGACGCCGCTGCAGATGGCGATGGTGGCCGCTGCCGTGGCCAACAACGG
>JAFAWR010000178.1 GCA_019241635.1 Solirubrobacterales bacterium | reverse complement strand
CCAGCCTCGCGAGCCTTCTCTCACTGGCGCTCCTCGCCAACATCCCGACCATCTCGAGCTGGTCGCCGACCGCCCTGGCCGCCAGCATGGGAGACCTCGCCAAGACCCACCACGCGACCGCACCGTGGCACGCCCTCATCATCGTCGTGCCCGCGACCATCGCACTCCTCGCGATCGCTGCCTCACGACTCACCCATCAAATGAGGTAACCAGGAGCCGGCGTGAGAACCGGCTCCGCGCTCTTAGATCGTTTTGATCAGGCCGCCATCGATCACGTAGTTGACGCCGGTGACGTTGCCGGTGCGCTCCGACGCGAGCATCGTGACGAGCGTTGCGACCTCCTGCGGCGTCGTGAACCGGCCGGTGGCGATCGCCGAGGTGGCGGCCTCGCGGATCGTGTCCGCATTGACTCCGGTGGCTTGTGCGACCGTCTCGGCGACGCCGTGCTCGCCGAGCCAAAGATCGGTGCTGACCTGTCCCGGCGAGACGCAATTTACCCGGACGCCCTTCGGCCCGAACTCCTGCGACAGTGACTTGCTGAGGTTCACGACCGCCGCCTTGGCCACGCCGTAGTCGACCGTCGCAGCGTCTGGCTGGAAGAACGAGTTGACCGAAGCGATGTTCACTATCGATCCCGATCGCTGCGCGAGCATCGGGCCGAGCGCGGCCCGGGTCGCGCGCAACCCGGTGAAGAAGTCCATCTTCAGCGCCCAGTCGAACTCCTCGTCGCTGGTGGCCAAGAACCCACCCGTCCTGATCCGGACGGCGCCGACGTTGTTGACCAGCACGTCAAGCTGTCCATGCTGATCGATCGCCGTCTGTACCAGCCGCGCCGGTCCGTCATCCGCCATGAGGTCGACCGCAACGGCGGTGACCCGGTCCATGCCATCCAGGTTCTCTGTCGAAAGCGACCCCGCGACGACCCAGGCTTCTTCGGCGACCAGCGCCTGCGTAATCGCGAGCCCGATCCCCTTGTTCGCGCCAGTGACAACCGCGACCTTGTCGGTCAGCTGAAGATCCATCGATCCGCCTGCCTACGTGGCCTGCCGGGCCTCGGGCTCCGGCGCGTCGAGGACTCCGTCGAGCCAGCTGTCGATCGCGGCAGCGACCTCCTGCCAGTCGGGGGCGACCATGTGAAAATGCGGTCGGCCGTCGAACTCGAGGTAGTCGGTCTTCGCCGGCGAGCGCTCGTAGCGCTTGTACTGAGCCTTCGCGAGCGAGGCCGGCACGGTGTGATCCTCGCTTGCACCGACGATCAGCAGCGGGGCTCGATCCCCGCTCTTGAAGTGCACCTCGGTCGGCGGGTGCAGGTGGAAGTTGGCGAATCCCGCCTCGTAGAAGATTTGGCCGGTCTCGGGAACCGCGTAGCGCTCGTAGGCCGCGGCCGCCTCCTCCTCCGAGAATGTGTTCACGAAGGCATACGTGAACTCCTCGGGCGTAAGCGTCACAACACCGTGCCACTTCGACGGATGCGCGAGCGCCGGAGCTCCCGCTTTGAGCGTCGAGAACGGCAGCGCCAGGATGCCCTTGGGCGGCGCCGGGCTTATCGCCACCCCGGCGCGCCCGAACCCGCGATCGAGCAGCAGCTCGACGAACAGGCCGCCGTACGAGTGCCCGACCAGCACCGGCGGCTGATCGAGTTCCCGAATCAGCTCCGCGTAGTGATCGACGATCTCCTGCACGCCCAGGCCGGCCGATTCCTCGGCGCTCTCTCGGATCTCGTCCACATCACCCTGCTTGCGCGGCCACTCAGGCGCTGACACGGCGAAACCGCGCCTGCCGAAGTAGTCCAGGTAGTTCTTCCAGCTCCGGGCCGAGAGCCATGCCCCGTGGATCAGGATCAGCGGGATCTGCCCGTTCTCTGTCCGGCTCGCTTCCATCCGGTCCCTCCTGCTCTTGCGTTGACGACCGCGAGCCTACGGGGCAATGCTGCCAGCACAAAGTCCAATCCGGAAAAGATCCAGACCGTTTGCGACTCAATCCCCGGGCAGCTCGGTGCGGGCGGGCCGCTCGGTCAGCCAGCCCTCTGAATCGCGGACTTGGAGGGCCGTCCGCACGAGCGCGTCCACCCCCTCGGTCGCCGGCCAGTGCGAGACAAGATCTGTCGGAAAGCTCAGGGGCGGGTCGAAAGGCACGCCGACGAACTCCGTGCCGGGCTCCCGGGCCCACTCGGTCACGATCACCGCCACGGCGTCGCCGCTCGCGATTGGAGGCAAGCGTCGATCCCATGGGGCACTGGCGATCGCCATCGTCTGCTTCAGCTCGAACCCATGCGCACGGATCACGCTGCGCAGCCACCCGTTGAACACCTGTCCCGGTGGTTCCCGCGGCAGAAGGACAGGCTCGGCCACGAACTCCCGGATCGGGATCCCCGCCTCTGATGCATACCGGTGCGACCTCGGCAAGGCGGCGAGGAGTGGCTCGTCCCGCAACGTGTCCACCCGGATGCCGTGGCGACGCGCGGGCGTGGGGGACTCCATCACCACCGCCGCGGCCAGCTCACCGGCACCGACCCGCCTGAGCGAGTCCGGAGTCACCTCCTGCTCAAGCCGCACTCTCAGCCCGAGACCTCCGGCCCCGAGCGCGTCCGCGATCCGCACCGCCACGTCCCCACTGAACGGGCCGTAGCCCAGCCTCAGCACCGCTTCCTCTGATTGGACCGACCGCTGCACTTCGGCAATCGCTCCGTCGATTTCGGCCAGCGCCCTACGGCCTCGCTCGAGCAGCAGCGACCCAGCCGCAGTCAACTCGACCTGGCGGGTCGTGCGCACGAACAGCACCACCCCGAGGTCCCGCTCGAGCTCGCGAATCGCCCGCGAAAGCGGCGACTGCGACATATGCAAGCGCTCGGCGGCGCGCCCAAAGTGCAGCTCCTCCGCCACCGCGACGAAGTACCGCAACTGCCTAAGCTCAATCGCTGCGTCCACCGCAGCGGATACTGACTCGCGCAGCAACCGAGCGCCACCCGGGCCGCCCGAAGGGTGCTTGCTGCCCGATGCTCTCGACCGCCTCCTCGGCATCGTGGAGGAATCAGCGGCGTCCAGATCGGCCCTCGCCGATCGCGGGCGCGCCGCGGCTGTTTCGGCCGCGGCGCGCCTGCGGGTGGGGGGCGGTTTAGGTGACTGTGAGTGTCGTGGTTCCGAGCACGGCGCTCCGCTGCCGATGCTGCTCGCGCAGAGTTATGCGGTAACTCCCTCGCTGCAGGTGTTCGAAGGTCAGCGTGAGCTTGTGGTGTCGCAGCCGGCCGCGGGCGATCACTCGCGGGCGGCCGTCTATGCGCGAGGTAGCGATCACGGCAGCGTCCCTGTCTGGTCCGGGCAGCGCATAGGTGTAGGTGTAGGTGCAGTTGGTGGTGGCGGCGATGCCGGGCCCGGGTTTTGTCGTGCATGTGGTGGTCGTTCCGATCAGCCTCGGCGCGGCCGCTCCGGCCGGTCCTTGCGGGCCGGTTGCGCCCTGGGGGCCGGCTGCCCCCTGGGAACCCGTCGCGCCCTGCGGCCCGGTCGGGCCCTGCGAGCCGGGCGCACCGTTGGTGCCATTGGTTCCTGGCGGACCCTGAGGGCCGGGAGGTCCCTGGGGACCGTTGGTCGGGGTCCCCACGGTGAAAGTGCCGGACGCGTAGCTCTGCGTGACCAGACCGCTGGCCGCGAGACAACTCGCGCCGACGAATGACACGCCGTTGGCGGCACCCGCGGGGACCGTCATGGTCGCGTTCCAGTTGCCGGCGCTGTCGAGCGGCGCGGTCGAGGTTGCCAGCACGGCGCCGGTGGGTGAGCTGAGCGAGAGCTTGGCCGCCGAGGATCCGAGTGTCCCGCCGACTGGGCACGGCGTGATCGAGCTGATCCCGATCGAGGCGCCGGCGGGTCCGGCGCCCGGCGAGAACGACAGAGAACCGGACGGCACCGACGGCGCGAGCTCGACCACTCGGTCATGGATGGTGTCGGTGACGAACATGTCGCCTGAGGCGTCGAGCCCGATGGCCTCCGGGAAGGAGAGCCCGGTGAACGGCAACGTGGTCGGCGACCCTCCGGCGGGCAGCTCGAGTATGCGATTGTTTTCACTGTCGGCGACGAACACGTCACCGGACGCGTCGACGTTGACGTCCTGCGGCAG
>JAFAWR010000233.1 GCA_019241635.1 Solirubrobacterales bacterium | reverse complement strand
CACCGGTGCTCGCCCACCGCATCTGCGCGGGCCAGGATCGCGTTGGCGCCCCCGCCGTTTGACTTGATCAGGTCCGGCCAGCGTACGGCGATCGCGCGGCGCACCGGCAGCAGCCCGTTGCGCGAGGTGAGCACGAAGCGCTGATCGGCACCCAGCCGAGCGCCGAGCGCCGGCGGCCACCACGGGGGCACCTCCTGGAGCAGAGCCACGTCCCACTCCCAGCTCGCCAACGCGGCGCAGAACTCCTCGAACAGGTCTCGCCCGGCGCCCGGGACCGAGCGCCCATGGAGCAGGTTCCAGGTGAGCACGCGCAGCGCCACCGCCGCAACGTACACTCGCCGCTTGCCGCGCCACTTCATCACCGGGACCGAGCTGCGCGCCGAGGAGCTGCAGGGCCTCATCCAGCGCGCGGCCGAGCTCAAGGCCGCACCTGACAGCTCGGACGCGTTGCGGGGCCGGTCGGTGGCGCTGATCTTCCAGAAGCCGTCCACTCGCACCCGGGTGTCGTTCGAGACCGGCGTCTTCGAGCTGGGCGGCCACCCGATGGTCCTGCGCACCGACGAGCTCCAGCTCTCGCGCGGTGAGTCGGTGCGCGACACCGCCTACGTGCTCTCGCGCCACGCCGCGGCGATCGGGATCCGCACCGGGGACGATGAGCTGGTCAGCGAGATGGCCGCCCACGCGAGCGTGCCGGTGATCAACATGCTCACGCCGAGCCATCACCCCTGTCAGGCGCTCGCCGACCTGCTCACGCTCCAGGAGTGCTTCGGCCGGCTCGACGGTCTGGCCATCGCCTACGTGGGCGACGGCAACAACGTGGCGCGATCGCTGATCGAGGTCGGGCGGCTGGCCGGGATCGACGTCCGGGTCGCCGCGCCCGACGGCTACCAGCTCGATCCCCACGACGGAGCCACGCTGACCGGCGATCCGCGCGAAGCGGTGCGCGGTGCCAACGCGGTCTACACCGACGTCTGGGTGAGCATGAGCGACGACCCGGCCTCCGCGCAGGAGCGCCGCCGCGACCTCGCCCCGTATCGGCTGAGCGATGAGCTTCTCGACCTTGCCGCGCCGGGCGCCATCGCCCTTCACTGCCTGCCCGCTCATCCCGGCGAGGAGATCACCGAGCAGGTCCTGTACGGGCCGCGTCAGCGGATCTGGGACCAGGCCGAGAACCGCCGCCACGCGCAGAAGGCGCTGCTCGAGCTTCTGATCGGCGCCTGACGCCGACCCGTTTGGGTACGCTCACCGCCGGAGCTTCCGGGAAGGAGAGATGCAGACCATGCCCTCACCCAAGTCCCCTCGGGGGGGTTCTCGCGCGGGGAGCCGAGCGCGGCCATCGACTCGTTCCTCGAGCAAGTCGGCCGCCACTTCGCGGTCCTCGACGCGCCGCGCGGAGACGGGCGCGGGCGCCGACGGGCTTACTGGCCTGGCCGAGCAGCTGGTCAGCCGGATCATCAAGCCGCTCGGCCTCGTGGTGCTCAGCCGCGAGCGCATCCAGGAGGTCCTCGACGATGCCGCCGAGCGCGGCCGGGTCACTCGCACCGACGCCAACGAGCTGGCCGCCGAGCTGGTCAACCGGGGTCGCCAGCAGACCGAGCAGCTGCTCTCCGACGTTGAGCGCATGGTCGGCCGGAGCCGCCAGCAGATCGGCGCGGCCACGCTCAAGGCCCGGCGCAGCGAATCGCTTGACCTCCTGCTCCGGAGCGCCGACCGCGCACGGCGAACCGTCGGGACGGGTCAGTCGTTCCCGATCCTCGGCTACGACGAGTTGACCGCCACCCAGGTCCAGGGCCGGTTGGACGGCCTTGCCCCCGCCGAGTTGCGCAAGGTGCGCGACTACGAACGGCGCCACGCCAACCGGAAGTCCGTGCTCGCGGCCATCGACAAGCAGCTCACGGCAGACTGACCGAGAACCTGACAGACCGCGCCCGCGAGGTTCTGCGCATCGCCGGTGAACAGGCGCGCGAGCTTCGCCACACCTTTGTCGGCACCGAGCACATCCTGATCGGGCTCCTGTTCGAGTCCGAGGGGACGGGGGCGCAGGTGCTCGAGTCCTTCGGCGTGAGCTATCCGCAGGTCCGTGGCGAGGTGGTCCGGATGATGGGCGTCGGACTCGAGGAGCCCGAGGGCGAGATCGGTCTCACCGGCCGCGCGCAGGACGTGATCGATCGCGCTCGTAGGGAGGCCTCTTTGCGCGACCAGCGGCTCGTCGGCACCGAGCACATCCTGCTCGCGCTGGTCCACGACCGGGACGGTGCCGCCGCCCGGATCCTGATCCAGCTCGACGCCGATCCGGTGGCCATTCGCCAGGCGCTCGGCGCCGATTAGCCCGGTCCACCTACCCTAGGGATGATGGAAGGCGCAACCAAGCCGACCGGAGCCCGCCCTGCTCGCGGCGAGCTCCTCGAGCTGACCGTGGACTCGCTGGCCTTCGGCGGCGCCGGGGTCGCCCGCCGGGACGGCTACGTCGTGTTCGTCCAGGACGGGATGCCCGGTGACCGCGTCCGCGCCGAGGTGCACAAGGCCAAGCGGGCGTATGCCGAGGCCCGCGCGATCGAGATCCTTAAGCCGGGCCCGGACCGGATCGCGCCGCTGGCCTCCCATCCCGGCGCGCCCTGGCAGGTGTTGTCCTACGAGCGCCAGCTTAAGATCAAGCACGCCCAGGTCGACGACGCGCTGAGGCGGATCGGACGGCTTTCCGGGTTCGAGCTGGAGGAGATCGTCCCGGCCGTCGAACCGTGGCGCTACCGCAACAAGCTCGAGTACTCCTTTGGGACCGACGCCGACGGGCGCCTGGTCTGCGGCTTTCACGCCCCGGGGCGGTGGGAGGAGATCGTCGAGCTGACCGACTCCCTGCTCGCGTCCGAGCCGGCCAACGCCGCCCGCGAAAGGGTCGTCGAGTGGTGCCGCGCCCAGGGGCTGAGCGCCTTTGACCGGCGCACCCACGAGGGGTTCCTCCGCAACCTGGTCGTGCGGGAGGGGCGCCGGACCGGCGAGCTCCAGGTCCGCCTGGTCACCTCGCCCGGCGAGCTCGACCGCGCCGGCCTCATCGCCGCCGCGCAACCGCTCGGCGGATTGCTCTGGACGCGGACCGATAGCGTGGCCGAAACCACGCAGGAGGGCGAGACCGAGCTGTTGGACGGCGGCGATCGCCTGGAGGAGGAGATCGGCGGCATGCGCGTGCGCATCTCCTCGACCGCCTTCTTTCAGACCAACACCGAGATGGCGGAGCGGCTCTACGGCCTGGCCATCGACTACGCCACAGCGACGGGCACCGAGCGCGTCTACGACCTGTACTGCGGGATCGGCACGATCGGGCTGCTGATCGCCCCCCGCGTGGCCGAGGTGTGGGGCCTCGAGCTGGTCGAGGAGGCCGTCGCCGACGCGATCGCAAACGCGCGGCTGAACGAGGTCGAGAACGCTCAGTTCTTCGCTGGGGATGTTCGGCTCGTCCTGCGCGAACTCGTCCAGCGGGCCGGGCGGCCCGACACCCTCGTCGTCGACCCGCCCCGTTCCGGGCTCTCGCAGAAGGTCGTCCGCCGGATCATCGAGGCCGGTCCGCGACGGATCGTCTACGTCTCCTGCAACCCGACCACGCTCGCGCCGAACGCCGCGCAACTCGTCGAGGCCGGGTACGCGCTGCGCCGCGTGCGGCCGGTGGACATGTTTCCCCAGACGCCGCACATCGAGTGCGTGGCGCTGCTGGAACGCCACGGGTAGGGTTCCGCTCCGCCCGGGGTCACCGATGAGAGCCGTCACGATCAAAGACCAGAACCTGACCGTCGAGGATCATCGCGATCCGACCGTCGGCGCCGGCGAGTGCCTGGTCCGAGTCCGGGCGGCGGGCCTGAACGGCGCCGACATGATGCAGCGCCGCGGCCACTACCCGGCTCCCCCCGGTGCGCCGCAGGACATCCCGGGTCTGGAGCTGGCCGGCGAGGTGATCGAGCGCGGCGACGGGGCAAACCGATTCGAAGTCGGCGACCGGGTGATGGGCATCGTGGCCGGCGGTGGCCAGGCCGAGCTCGCGGTGGTCCACGAGCGGATCCTCATGCCGGTGCCCGAGAGCCTGAGCTGGATCGAGGCCGGCGCGGTCCCAGAGGTGTTCACCACCGCCCACGACGGGGTGTTCTCGCAGGCCGGGCTGAAGGCCGGCGAGCGGCTGCTCGTCCACGGTGGCGCCGGCGGGGTGGGGACCGCCGCCATCCAGCTCGCCCGCACCGCCGGGGCGCGGGTGACCGCGACCGTGCGCAATCCCGACCATCGCGACAAGGTGGCCGAGCTTGGCGCCGAGGTGATCGCTCCCGAGGGCTTCGAGGAGCACGGGCCGTTCGACGTGATCCTCGAGCTGGTCGGCGCGCCCAATCTGCCGGGAAACCTGCAAGCGCTGAACCTATGGGGCCGGATCATGGTGATCGGGATCGGCGCCGGCGCCAAGGCCGAGCTGAACCTCGGGCTGGCGATGCAGAAGCGTGCCCGGATCCTGGGCTCGACCCTACGTCCCCGTCCGTTGGAGGAAAAGGCGGCAACCGCACGGGCGATGGAGCGCTCGGTGCTGCCGCTGCTCGCCTCGAGCGCGGTGCGCGTCCCGATCGCCGCGACCTATCCGCTGGCGCAGGCGCCGGCGGCGTACGACCGCTTCGCCGAGGGCGGCAAGCTCGGCAAGATCGTGCTCGAGATGGACGGCTGAGGCCGGACTACTCCTCGCCGAACCCGTCGTCCTCTTCGCCGACCGGAACGACCTCGTCGGCATGGACCGTGCACAGGGCCGGTCCTCCCGAATCGAGCGCCGCCTCGATCTCCGCTTTGGTGAGCTTGGCGCCGCATTCCTCGCAGCGGTCGCCGATCTCCTCGAGGGACTTCTCTTCAAGGTCCATGGGGCGAGTCTAACCCTCGCGACCGGACCGGGCCTAATACGGCGGGAGGTCGGCCCACCACTGGCCGAGCACGCGGAATCCGGCCCAGAAGGAGCGCTTGGCGTCCTCCTCGTCGAGCGAGTCGTCGATGTTGGGCACGTACAGCGCCTCGATGCTCGGGGTCAGGCGCTGGAGCTCGCCGGTCACCGGGTGGAGGTCACGGCGGAGGGGAACATCGAGCTCGTTGACCACGGTCAGCGCCTCAGGCCCCATCACCACGACGATCTTGGGCGAGACGATCGCGATTTCCTCGATCAGCCGGGCCACGCAACCGGGATCGGCCATCGCGGGGTCGGGCACCGGGCACTTGACACAGAGCGTGCCGTACACGGCCAGCGGATCGATCGACAGGCGCTTCAGGGATTTCATCAGCGCGTTGCCGGCCCGCCCGTAGAACGCCACGCCCTCCTCGACCTCCAAGGGACGCGCCGAGTGCTTGACCAGGAAGATGTCGGCCTGGGGATGGCCGGACCCTAGGACGGGCATCAGCGCGCCGCGGGGACAGTGGGTGCAGGACTGGACCTCCCGCGAGAACGCGTTCAGCTCGCGGATCGCCCGCTCGAGGTACTTCTCCCGTATCTCGTCGTCGGTGGCGGGCATCGCTGTCCGATTGGACGGCTCGCGAGCTTGTCCTTGCGAGTGCATCAGGAGTTGCGGCCGGTGGGCGGCGCGGCCCGGCGCCGATCGCGGCCGGTGGCACGGCGGACGCGGCGCTCCCGCGAGGCCCGCCGGGCCGCCTCGGGCAGCGCCTTGGTCTGCAGGAACTTGAGCGCCTGCACGTAGAGCAGGCTGGCCGGGTTGCGAATGATGTCGGCGTCGCGGAGCGACTCGAGGAACTCCTGCGGGCCGTTGAAATCGCGCATGCGGATCCGCACCGAGCCCAGGCCCTGGGGCACGTGGGCATCGGACCCGGCCCCGGCCGGGACGCGGTACTTGGCGGCGAACCGGGCCGCCTCGTCGTTGAATTCGGTGATCGCCACCCGCGGGTTGAACACCTCGATCGCGTCCACGTCGTCGAGCACGTCGAGGAGATGCTCGTAGTCGGGGACGGAGTGCAGGCGGTCGAACGGATGCGGCACGTAGACAAGGCCGCCCTGGCGCTTGATCTCGGCGATCGTCTCCTGGAGGGTCATCCCCCGCGGGATCTTCTCCTCGATGAACAGCCCGATCACCTCGCCCTGATCGGCCGTCATGACCTCCTCGCCGACGATCACCGCGATCCCGTCAGCTTTTGCGCGCGCCGCATGGGCGCCGGAGATCTCGTTGTGGTCGGTGACTGCGATCGCGCCGAGGCCGCGGGATTTGGCCTCGGCGAGCAGCACCTCGACCGGGGTGGCGCAGTCGTAGGAGTGGTCGGTGTGCATGTGCAGGTCGACGTCGATCATGCGGCGCTCGCGCAGCCGGGTCCGGATCTGCTCGTTGGCGGAGGTGTCGTGCCGGCGTGCGGTCAGCCCGCCGTACACCTGCTCGAGCTCATCGGCCACCCGCGTCCAGGAGAACCGGGCGCGCAGCTCAACCTGCCGGGCGCGGGCCTGCTCGCGGAGCGCCGGCTCCTCGACCGCCCGGCGCAGGTGGCTGGCCAGGGTCTGCGCGTCTCCGGGCTCGAATTCGAAGCCGTACTCGCCCTGACCGAGAAGCTCCTCGTAGGGCGCCAGGCGCGAGGCGATCGGCAGCACGCCGGCGGCCAGGGCGCGCACCAGCGTGCCCGGCACGGGCCGGAGCCCCTCGGAGCCGAGCACGAGCACGTCGGCTCGGGCGAGCGCCTGGGCCTCGGGCATCTGATCGGCGTCCACGAACTCGAGCCGC
This sequence comes from Solirubrobacterales bacterium, assembly GCA_019241635.1. Lineage (GTDB taxonomy): Bacteria > Actinomycetota > Thermoleophilia > Solirubrobacterales > Solirubrobacteraceae > Palsa-465. The sequence continues at coordinate 899 of JAFAWR010000233.1, read as the reverse complement.
TCGCGCAGCGCCCGGCTCAGCGTGGCCGGCGGGGCCAGCGGGCGCGATGACCAGACCGTGGCCCGCCATGGCAGGTCGGTGGGCAGCGCGCGCAGGGCCCGGAGGAACAGGCGCAGCGCGGCGCGCTCCTCGCGGGCGCTGAACAGCAGCCGAACCGCGTCATCCGGCGGCGGCGTCGGGTGCTCGGCCTCCGCCCCGGGCAGGATGACCCGGTACTCGCCGGGGAAATAGGGCTGGATCAGGTCGCGAGTGGCCTGATAGCTAGCCGTGCGGGCGTCGAGGCGTGCGAACAGCAGCCGGGAAAGCGGGCGGGTCAGCTGCGTGGAGAGGATCCGCTCGGTGGGGGCGTGGAAGCTTCCGACGTTCAGCCCGTGTGAGTGGCGCAGCGCCGCGCTCGACGCGCTGGGGGCGAATGGCTCATGGACGTGGACGATGTCCAGCGGGAGGCTGACCAGAGCCTCCTCGATTGTCCTGGCCACGTCGAGGGGAAGCGAGGCAGCCCGCCGGCGGGTGGGCGAGAACGGCAGCACCTCGCCGACCCCGAGGACCAGCGGCTCGCCGTCGGCGCGGTCCAGCAGCGACCCGTTGTCGCTGCGAATCGCCCGCCGGCTGTCGCGCACGAGCGCCCCGTTCTCCGACGGCGCCACGATCAGCACCCGGTGCCCGCGGCGGGCCAGCTCGCCGGAAACCCGCGCCACGTAGTCGTTGACTTCGTGCGCTGCCTCCCAGGCGAACGGCGTCACCTGCGCGATCGCGAGCCGCTCGCTCGGCACCAGCGGCAGTTTATGCGCTTCTCAGCTCGTGCCGGACTTCTGCTTGGCGGCCTTGCCGGCCGGCGCCTTGCGCGCGTACTTCGCGATGAACTTCTCGGTGAGCTCCCGCGCCTCGGCATCCGGGCG
>JAFAWR010000374.1 GCA_019241635.1 Solirubrobacterales bacterium | reverse complement strand
ATGGCTGCTTCGAGCGCCTTGCGCGCCTGGTTGGCCGCCTTGCCGGTGGCCGCTCTCTCGGCCGGCGGGAGCTCGGCCACGCTGCGCAGCAGGTTGGGCAGCTCGGCCTTGCGCCCCAGGTAGCGGACGCGGACGTCCTCGAGGGTGGCCGTGTCGTTCGCGCCGGCGATCGCGTTCTCGGCCTCGGCCCGGATCTCCTCGATGCGGTCGGTCATTCCGGCGCCATCCTACGGGTGATTTCGTAGAGGGCGATGGTGGCGGCCATGGCCGCGTTCAGGGAGTCGGTTGCGATTCGGATGTGCGCGACGTGATCGGCGCTGGCCACGACCTCGTCCGGCAACCCGTCACGCTCAGCGCCGATCATCAGGCCGATGGCGCTGGAGCTATCAAATACGTAGCTGGATCGCCAAAGTTCGTCGCCGGCGCCCGGGACCAGGGCGATCTTCTCGCCGGGGAGCTGGTCGGCGTCGGCCCGCGCGAGCGCGAGCGAGAAGATCGCCCCCATGCTGGCGCGCACGGCCTTCGGGCTGTACGGGTCGGCCGTACCCGGGCCGAGCGCGACGCACGAGGCACCGAACGCCTGCGCGCTTCGCAGGATCGCGCCCACGTTGCCCGGATCATGCACGCCGTGCAGATACACGCACAGCGGCCCGACCGGGACATCAGCCCACCGCTCCTCGTAGACCGCGAGCGTGCGCGTGCCCGAGGCGAGACCCGACACGGAGGCCAGGAGGTCAGCCTCCACCTCGACCCCGGGTAAACCGCTGCCCGCCGCCGCATACCGCTCGATGGCGGTCCACCCATGGGCATCTGCCACTGACAACAAATCCTCACCCTCGGCCACGAAGCACCCGGAACGATCGCGCCAGCGCCTGCGCGTCCGGAGCTTGCGGATCTCCTTGAGCTTCTGGTTGTGGTGGCTGGTGATCTGGGTCATGAACGAAAAAAGGCGCCGCTCCTGAGGAGGGCGCCCGGTTGGCGGTGCTGGTGGGTCGGCGTGTAGCTCAGCCGGCCGCCAGCGCCTCGCGGGCGCGGTCGGCAAAGCGTCGGAACGTGTCGCCGTCACGGACGGCGATGTCGGCCAGGATCTTGCGGTCGAGCTCGACGCCGGCGAGCTCCAGGCCGTGCATGAACTGCGAGTACGACATGCCGTTCTGGCGCGCCGCCGCGTTGATCCGGGTGATCCACAGCCGCCGGAAGTCGCGCTTGCGGTTGCGCCGGTCGCGGTAGCGGTACTGGTCGGCCTTGAGCAGCGCCTCCTTGGCCACCCGGTAGTGGCGGCTGGCGTCGCCGCGGAAGCCCTTGGTCAGCTCGAGCGTTGCCCGGCGCTTCTTACGCGCGTGAACTGAGCGCTTGACCCGCGTCATCCGCGCTGCCTCCGCTTGGCGCCGAGCAGCGTCTTGACCTGCGGAATGTCGTGATCACTGACCCACGACGGCTTGGCCTGGCGCCGCTTGCGCTTGGGCGACTTCTTCTGAAGGATGTGGGTCGAGAACGCGCGCCGGCCGCGGACCTTGCCGTTGGCGGTCAGCTTGAAGCGCTTCTTGGCGCCCGAATGGGTCTTCATCTTCGGCATGGGAACCGCCCGCTAGTAAAGCAGACGATCGCTCAAGGTTTGACCGTGAACGCGGCCGTGCCGAATGGCTTGGCCGGGTGCTTCAAGCTCCCGGCCCGGCCGAGGTCCATGATCGTCGCGCTCAGGTGGTAGGTCCCCGGGCACCAGCTCTGTCCGGCCACGCCGTCAACCACGTCGGTCCAGATCCGTCCCCGCAGATCGTTCGTGCCGCCGCCGCTGCCGCCGTTCACGGTGATCGCCGGGCACTTGGTTCCCGAGAGCTGGTAGCTGTAGTCGGCGTCGGTCAGGAGCACCAGGAAGTGGAATTTGAACACCGTGTGCGGTCCGCCGACGGCCGGCGTGACCCACACGCGGTTCGGCGTCGACGGGTCGCGCTCGGCGGCGCGCGAGAGCGCGGTCTCGGGCCCCTGCTGCGGTGTCGGTGGTGGCGGCTTCATGCTCCCGATCTGCTTGATCACCCGCCCGCCGGACCCGTACCAGATGAGCGCCGGCGGAGCGCCCATCTGGCGGGCCACCTGTACGGCGGCGATGTTCCCGTGGACGGGCACCGTGACCGCGAGGCTGCGGTGGTAGGTCGGCCCGCCGCCGGGGATGCCCTGGGGCGGGAAGTAGAACTCGACCCGGGCCACGCCGTCGGGGACGACCAGGATGTAGCGGGTCTGGGTCGAGCCGCCGGCGAACGAGCGACCCGCGCCGTCGATCTCCATCGCCTGACCAGCCTCGACTCCCGTGGCGTCGCCACCGCCCCCGCCTCCGCCGGCGCTCAGGAGGTCCAGCGTCTCGCCGCGAATCAGGTGTGACGGGAGGCCGGGGAAGCGCCGCGCAACGGCCGCGACCTGGGCGGCGGTCGGCGGGAGGTAGGGCACGAGGTAGAACTTCTCGCCCCAGGGGGTGGTGCTCGCCAGCCGGACCAGCGGCAGGTCCGGAGCGCCGCGCAGGGCGATGGGCGGCGGGTTCGACAGCTGCGACAGGATGCGCGGGTCGAGGTCGGCCTTGGTCTGCGGACGGCGGAGCACCCCGAGGATGTCGATCAGCTGCTGGCGCCCGGGGATGGCCGCCGGCCTCGCCGGCGCCGACCGCGCGGGCGACTTTCCCCCGTGCAGCGACACCAGCGCCCCGAGGGCCACGATCACGGCCAGCCCGGAGAGCACGACCGCGGCGAACCCGCCAAGCGAGCTCCGCCGCCTCGCGGGCCGCAGCGCAGACGGCCACGGCCCGCGAGGCTCGTGGGAGGAGCCGGCAGGGTCTTCCACCACCACCGCCCGGCGGCGGGCCGCGCCCATCAGCTCGCGTTCGAGCAGGGCAATCGGGTCGTCACGCATCGCTGGGGGAACCCTCCATCCTGGCCCGCATCGTGGCCAGCCCTCGGCTGACCCGCTTACGCACCACGCTCTCCGAGCAGCTCAGCTCCGCGGCGATCTCCTCGTAACCACGACCCTCCACGACTCGAGCCCGGACCGCGTCTCGCTGCGGGGCGGGCAGCGTCTCCATCAGCTCGAGCGCCGACGACCCGGCGAGCGCTTCGATCCGCTCGATGCCCGCGTCGGTCAGGACGATCGGCGCCATTCCGAGCGCGCGCCTGACCGTGTCGTCGGCGCGCCCGCGGCGCTGCGCCTCGTACAGCTTGTTCCAGGCGATCCCGTAGAGCCAGTTGCGGGCCGGCTCGGGACGCAACTCGTAACGCGACGAGGCTTCGAGCGCCGCCGCGAACGTCTCGGCGGTGAGATCGAGCGCCACCTCGGCGCTCGCGACGCGACGGCGGAAGAAGGCCAGGACGCCGCGGACGTGGCGGCGAAAGAACGTCCCGAACGCCTGGGGATCGGTCGCCGTGGCTACGAGCAGCTCACCGTCGGTACGAGGGTCGACTCCCTCCATACCCCCTTATTGTCGAACCGGCCCGGTTTGTGACGGGTGAGCGTCAGGCGGCCGCGCCGCGCGGGCGCGATACCGGCTCGGGCTCGGGCTCGTCGCCGGACGACGCCTCCGGCTCGGCCTCGGGCTCGGGCTCGTCGCCGGAAGATGCCTCCGGCTCGGCCTCGGCGGTCACGGCGGGTGCCTCGCCGGGCGCTTCAGTCGCCTCGTCGGGCGCCTCAGTCGCCGCTTCGGCAGAGTCCTCGGCGACCGCGGCTGACTCGTCCTCGGCACCCTTGGCGCGGCGATCGTCGGTCGCCTTCTCGGGCTTGCCGTCCTTCTCGCCCGCGAGCACGGCCTTGGACGGGGCGAGCAGCATGGTCATGTTGCGCCCGTCCTGGACGGGTGACTGCTCCACCACGCCGATCTCCGAGAGCTCGCCGGCCAGCTTGTCGAGCAGGGCGGTGCCGCGCTCGGGGTGAGTCACCTCGCGTCCACGGAACATGATCGTGATCTTGACCTTGTCCTTGTTCTTGAGGAACCGCGACACATGACCCTTCTTGGTGTCGTAGTCGTTCTGGGCGATCTTGGGCCGGAATTTGATCTCGCGGACCGTGATCTGCTGCTGGTGCCGGCGCGCGGCCTTCTGCTTCTGCGCCTGCTCGTACTTGTATTTGGAGTAGTCGAGGACCCGGCACACGGGCGGGCGCGCGTCGGGCGCCACCTCGACGAGATCCAAGTCGCGCTCCTGGGCAAAGGCCAGCGCCTCGGAGGTTTTGACAATCCCGATTTGCTTGCCGTCGTCGCCGATCAGGCGCACTTCGGGCACGCGAATGCGATCGTTGATCCGAGTCTGGTCCCGTTCGGGCGGGCGCCGGTCGAATTTTCTGGGGACCGGCACTAGCTGCGAGGAGAGGCGAACGTCAAGCGGTGACGGGCCCTATGTGATGTTGCGCGTAGATCAACGAAGTTGAGTATAGCGGTGGAGCTACGGGTTCGAGCGACTTTTGACCTGCTCCTCCAGCCGCCTTTCAAAGTCGCCGACCGGCATCGAGCCCAGCCGGCCCTGGCGGTGCTCGCGAACATCGACGTTCTCGCTTTCCCGCTCGGCATCACCGACGATCAGCATGTAGGGGATTTTCCGCAGCTCTGCGTCGCGAATCTTCCGGCCGACCGACTCGGTGCGCTCATCGAGCTCGACCCGCGCGTCGGCAGCCCTGAGCTGGTCGCGCACCGAGCGCGCGTACTCGAGATGCCGGTCGGCAATCGGGAGGACGATCGCCTGAACCGGGGTCAGCCAGACCGGAAGTTCCCCGCCGTAATGCTCGACCAGGATCGCGATGAACCGCTCGTAGGAGCCCATCAGGGCGCGGTGGATCATCACCGGCTGATGTTCGACATTGTCGGCGCCGGTGTAGGTGAGCCCGAACCGCATCGGCATGTTGTAGTCGAGCTGGACGGTGCCGATCTGCCACGAGCGACCCAGCGAATCGGTCATGTGCAGATCGATCTTCGGGCCGTAAAAGGACCCGTCGCCGGGATTGATGTCGTAGCTCAGTCCCTTGCGATCGAGCACCTGGATCAGGTGTCCCTCCGCGGTGTCCCACTGCTCGTCAGAGCCAAGGCGCTCGTCGGGGCGCGTCGAGAGCTCAAGGCGGACGTCGAACCCGAAGATTGCATAGGTCTCGTACGCGAAGTCCAGGCACGCCTCCAGCTCGTCCTGTACCTGCTCCTCGGTGCAGAAGACGTGGGCATCGTCCTGGGCGAAATTGCGGGTCCGGAGCAGCCCGTGGAGCGCGCCGCTCAACTCGTTACGGTGAAGCAATCCGGGCTCGGAGTATCGGATCGGCAGGTCGCGGTAGGAGTGCGGCTGCAACGAGTAGAGCTGACAGTGACCCGGGCAGTTCATCGGCTTCAGCCCCATCGGAGTGTCAGCCGACTCGGTGATGAACATGTGCTCTTGGTACTTGTCCCAGTGCCCGGAGGTCTTCCACAGCGAGCTGTCATACAGCTGGGGTGTCTTGACCTCGGTGTAGCCGCGGGGGACCCCCATCTCGCGACTAAGCGCGACCAGCGAGTTGAATACCTGCGTGCCCGGCGGGAACCAGAACGTCATCCCAGGCGCCACGTCGGAGAAGTTGAACAGCCCGAGTTGCGGACCAAGCCGCCGGTGATCTCGCGCCCGCGCCTGCTCCACGCGCTCGAGGTACGCCTGAAGCTCCTTGTCGGAGAAGAACGCGGTGCCGTAGACGCGGGTCAGCATCGGCCGGTTGGAGTCACTGCGCCAGTACGCCCCGGCCACCGATTGGAGCTTGAACGCCTTGATGCGCTTGGTCGACGGTGCGTGCGGTCCGCGACACAAATCCGTGAACGGGCCGTTGGTGTAAAGCGACACCGTGGGGACCCCGTCGTTCCGGACCAGATCCTCGATCAGCTCGACCTTGTAATCCTGATCCTCCCGCAGGAAGCGGTCGAGTGCGTCGCGAGCCGGAACGTCCTCGCGCACGAACGGCTCGTCGGCGGCGATGTGCTCGCGCATCTTCGCCTCGATCCGCTCGAAGTCCGCCTCCGACAACGCCACGCCATCCGGGAAGTCGAAGTCGTAGTAGAAGCCGTTCTCGATCGGCGGACCGATCGAGATCTTCACCCCGGGGTAGAGCTCCATCATCGCCGCGGCCAGCACGTGCGCCGCGTCGTGCCGGATCAATTGCAGGGCCTCCTCCCCGCTGCGGTCGGTGATGATCTCGAGCTTGGCCGGGCCGTCGTGGTCGGAGGGTTCCGGGAGCGGCCGCGCGAGGTCGCGCACCTCGCCATTTACCTTGACCGCCAGCGCGGCCCGGGCCAGGCCGGAACCGATCGCCGCGGCGGCGTCGGCGCCGGTGGCGTCGTCGGGCAGGCTGAGGATCTTGCCGTCGGGAAGCTCTAGCTCCATCAGCTTCGGATCGTAGTGGGGCCGGGCGCGTCCAGGCGACGCGTCACGAGCTCACACGCAAGGTGAACCTGCCCACCCTCCGCGGGACCGGGTCGATCGCCGGACAGGCCATGCCGGCCCCAGGTACATTTATGAGCTCCCGGGCGATTAGCTCAGCTGGGAGAGCGCCGTCTCGACAAGGCGGAGGTCGCTGGTTCGAGCCCAGCATCGCCCATCCGCAGTGGCTCCGTAGCCGCTCACGCAACGAGCACGTTGCGTTTCCGCGGAAACACTCCCCGGGTACGGCAGGTCAGCGGACTGCCGGCCGGCTCAGAACCGCGCGGTCACCGTCACCGGGTATCCGTTCGTGCTGCTCTGAACCGACAGCGTCGCCGACCACCGTCGGTGTCCGATCGCGGCCAGGAACGCATGGGTCAGCCGTAGCGTGACGGTGGCCTGCCGGTTGCCGCGCAGGCGG
>JAFAWR010000301.1 GCA_019241635.1 Solirubrobacterales bacterium | reverse complement strand
CGGTGGAGGCGGAGAGGTTGCCAACGAGCCCGTGGCGGACCTCCTCCTCGCTCGGCCTCGGATTCTCGGCGAGCAGGGCGACGCCCGCCATGATCATCCCGGGAGTGCAGTATCAGCACTGGAGCCCGTGGTTGTTCCAGAACGCCTCCTGGAGCGGATGCAGCTCGTTCTCGGATGCCATGCCCTCGATCGTGGTCAGGGCCACCCCGTCCGCCTGCACCGCCAGCACCGTGCATGACTTGACGGACTTGCCGTCCATGTGGATCGTGCATGCTCCGCAGTTGGACGTGTCGCAGCCCACGTGCGTGCCGGTCAGCCCGAGGTGGTCGCGCAGCGCATGGACCAGCAGCAGGCGGGGCTCCGCGTCCAGATGGTGCTCGACGCCGTTGACGTTCAAGGTCACGGGGACGGTCTTGCTCATGCCTCTCCCTCCAGGATTTCTTGGCCTGATTCGCGACGATACTCCAACGGATGTACCGCTGTGAAGTCGCCGGGACCGGGGCGGCGCGGATCGGCAGCCGTGACCGCGCTCAGCGGTGGGCCAGCACCTGGTAGACCGAGGCCCAGCCGGTCTGGAAGCCCTGACGGGCGGCCCGCAGGTACAGCTTCCAGATCCGCGCGCGCTCGATCCCGGCCAGCCGCACCGCGTCGTCCCAGTGGGCATCGAAGCTCTCTATCCAGTAGCCGATCGTGCGCGCGTAGTCGCCCTGGAGCCCCTCGACGTGCGTCGTGGTGAACGCGGTCCGCTCCAGCGCCTGGAGAATCCGCGAGAGCGGCAGCGGGACTCCGTCGGGGAACACGAACCGCTCCGAGAACGCGCCCTCGTCCGGCGTGTCGAAGTCCGCGAGCTTGGCGATCCCGTGGTTGAGCAGGCGACCGCCGGGCGTCAGAAGGCCGTGGAGGCGTCGCGCGTACAAGTCGATCTGCTCGACGCCCACGTGCTCGACCATGCCGATGCTGGCGATCGCGTCGAATGGCCCGTCGGATACCTCGCGGTAGTCGGCCAGGCGGATCTCCACCCGGTCGGCCACCCCGGCCTGAACGACCCGCTCCCGCGCCAGCCGCGCCTGCTCTTCCGCCAGCGTGATTCCAACTGCTCTGACCCCGTGGCGCTGCGCGGCGTGGATCACGAAGCTGCCCCACCCGCAGCCGACGTCGAGCACGCGCTCGCCCTCGCGGAGGGCGAGCTTCTTGCAGACGAGCTCGAGCTTGGCCTCCTGGGCCTCCTCCAGGGTGCTCGCCCCGCCCTGCCAATAGGCACAGCTATAGGTCATGGAGCGGTCGAGGAACAGCGCGAAGAACTCGTTGCCGACGTCGTAGTGGTGCCTGACCGCACGGCGGTCCCGCGCGATCGTGTGGCGCGCGCCGCGCAGGCGCAGCTCAGCCGCCGGGACGGGGGGTGGCCTGAGGAGCCCGCAGGCCCGGAGCACCGCGAGCGCGAGGTCGGCTCGCTGCCGCACCGAGAGCGGCGGCGGCTCGAACGTGTCGACCATCCGCAGCGCGCCCTCGAGGTCGTCGACCTCGATCATCCCGGCCACGTAGGCCCGCCCCAGACCGAGCTCCCCGGGCGCCCGCAGCGCATGGGCCAGCGCGCGGGGCGTGTTCAGCGTGAGGGTCGGCGACCCGGGCTCGGTGGCCGGCACCTCCGTGCCGTCCCAGAACCGCACCTCGAACGGCCGGCGGGGCAGGCTGGCGCTCAGCGCGCGCCGCAGCGGCGCGGTGTCAGAAAACGCCACTCAGACAGCCTCGGCGAGCGCCTTGGTCTCCCGGCGCTCGGGGCTTACCCGCACGACGTCCCACGCCAGACCGGTCATCTCCATCAAGCGGATGATGCCTGCCGAGGGATCGATCTGCCAGCGCCGCAGACCATGACGGTACGAGCACGGAAACGCGTGATGGTTGTTGTGCCAAGCCTCGCCCCAGGTCGGGATGGCCAGCCAGGCCAGGTTGCGCGACTCGTCGTGGGTGTCGTAGTCCTGGCGGCCGAAGAAGTGGCAGAGCGAGTTGATCGAGAAGGTGGCGTGATGCATGAAGAAGATGCGCGCCGCGCCGCCCCACAACAGCGCGGTCAGTCCGCCGGTGATGGTCCCGCTGAGGGCAACGCCCAAGCCGAAGGCGGCCGCGAGTCCCGCGATCACCCACAGCACGAACGTGTCGTTGACGAAGCGAATCCACGGATCGGCCAGCAGGTCCTTGGCGTAGCGACGCTCATCGGCCACCTCCATATCGCTGAACACCCATCCCAGATGCGCGTGGACGAGTCCCCGGATCGCGCCGCTCCATCCGGACCCGTGCCCCACGTGTGGGCTGTGCGGATCGCCGTCGGCGTCGGAGAACTGGTGGTGCTTGCGATGGGTCGCCACCCAGTCGATCACCGGCCCCTCCGCCGCGGCCGAGCCCAGCGCCGCGAACGCCGCCCGGGTCAGCCGGTGGCAGCGAAAGCTCCCGTGCGTGAGCAACCGATGGAATCCGACCGTGATTCCGGTCCCCACGCCGGCATAGAACAGCGCGAGGATCAGGAGGTCCTGCCAGTTCAACAGGTTCCCCATCCACCCGAACCACATGCCGATCACGACCATGACCGGGGGGACCCCCGTCACGACGGCACTGGCGAGACGGTCTACGAACGGCATCTCCACGGGGCGCACATGCCCAACGGGCACGGCTGAGGGCGTCGATCCCATCTCTCTCCTTCGGTCGAATGAGCTGTGACCAAATCCGAGGCCGGTCCCCTCGGGGCAGTCACCTGCACATGGTCGAGCGCGGCGATGCTATCGATTGCGGCGGGGGAGCGCGCTGATCAGCTTGTCGGGGCGGATCGGGAGGTCACGGACCCGGAGGCCCGTGGCGTGATGAACTGCGTTCGCCACCGCGGCCGCCGTCCCGACGATCCCGATCTCACCGATCCCCTTCGCCCCCATCGGATTGACGTGGGGGTCGTCCTCGTCGAGCCAGACCGCCTCCATCCCCTCGATGTCGGCGTTCGTCGGCACGTGATAGCCGGCCAGGTCGTGGTTGAGGTAGTCGCCGAACTCCAGGTCGATCATGCTCTCCTCGTGCAGGGCCATGCCGATGCCCATGGTCATGCCCCCGAGGAACTGCGAGCGGGCGGTCTTGGGGTTGATCACCCGCCCGACCGCGAACACGCCGAGCGCGCGGGAGATGTGCACCTCGCCGCTGTCCACGTCGACGCGCGCCTCGACGAACTGGGCGCCGAACCCGTGCTTGGCCAGCGGCTCCGCGCTGGCGGCGGCCGCCTCCTCCTTGGTGTTGACCTCGACCTCGGCCGGCGAGTCGTGGCCGTCCTCGGCCATCCGGGCCCGCAGCTCGCGGCAGGCTTTGACCACGGCCGATCCCCAGGACGAGTTGCCCATCGACCCACCGGCCAGGAACGCCTCCGGGAAGCTCGAGTCGCCGATCTGCACCTCGACCTCCCCGACCGACACCTCGAGCGCGTCGGCAGCGATCTGGGTCAGGGCCGTGCGCGCGCCGGTGCCGATGTCCGCCGCGGCGATCTGGATCGTGTACCGGCCTGTGTCGGGCTCGTAGCGCGCCCTGGCCGAGGAGGCCTGGCGCCGGGCCGGGTAGGTCGACGCCGCCACCCCGGTGCCGAGAAGCCAGCGACCCTCGGTGCGGACGCCCGGCTGCGGATCCCGCTCGGCCCAGCCGAAGCGCTCGGCCCCCTCGCGCAGGCAGGCCACCAGGTTCCGGCTCGAGAACCGGTTGCCGGTCTCCGGGTCGACCTCAGGATCGTTGCGGATACGAAGCTCGACCGGATCAATACCGCAGGCGATCGCCAGCTCGTCCATGGCCGACTCGAGCGCGTACATCCCCGGAGCCTCGCCGGGAGCGCGCATCCACGACGGCGTCGGCACATCGAGTTTGACCAGCCGGTGAGTGGTGCGGCGATTCGGGGTGGCGTACATCATGCGGCTGGGCAGGGCGGCCTGCTCGCCGAACTCGCGCACGGTCGAGGTCTGGAGGATCGCGTCGTGACACAGCGCGGTCAGCCGTCCGTCGCGGTCCGCGCCGAGCCGCATCCGCTGGATGGTCGGCGTGCGGTAGCCGGTGATGGCGAACATCTGCTGTCGGGTCACCGCGAGCTTCACGGGCCGCTTGACCGCCTGCGAGGCCATGACCGCGAGGATGACGGGGGGCCGCGGCGTGCCCTTGGAGCCGAACCCGCCGCCCACGTGGGGTGAGATCACGCGCACCTGGCCGGGCTCGAGACCGAACGCCTTCGCCACCGTGGTCTTGACGTTGACCACGCCCTGGTTGGAGTCGTACAGCGTTATCGCGCCGTCCTCCCACACCGCGGTGGTGGCGTGGGGCTCCATCGGGTTGTTGTGCTCGGCCGGCGTCTCGTACGTGCAGTCGATCGTCACCTCGGCGCTTGCGAATGCGCCGTCGAAGTCGCCCTCGGCGGTGTCCGGCGCGTAGTTCGGGTTGACCTTCTCGGGCTTGTAGAGCTCCGGGTGGTCGGCGCGCAGGAGCACATCATGCGTCTCGGGTGCGTACTGCACCGACACCAGCCGCTCGGCCTGGCGTGCCGTCTCGTAGCTGTCGGCGATGACCACGCCGACGATCTGTCCCCGGTAGGAGACCCGGTCGGATTGCATTACCTCAAGCTCGCCGTCTGAGACCTCGTGCAGGCGGGGCGCGTTCCCGTGCCAGAGGACCTCGAGCACGCCGGGCAGCTCGAGCACCGCGGCGGCGTCGACGCCTCGGATCGTCCCCCGGGCGATCGTCGAGGGGATGATCGCCGCGTAGGCGACCTCGCCTGGCCGGTACTCGTAGGCGTACTTGGCCTGGCCGGTGACCTTGGCCTTGCCCTCGACGCGGTCGACCGGTGCTCCGATGGCGCCCGAGACGGTGACGCTCACGCCGAGGCCTCCAGCAGCGTGTTGACGATCAGGTTGCGCGCCAGCTCGACCTTATAGCCGTTCTCGCGCAGCGGCTGCGCCTGCTCGAGCTCGGCGTCGGCGGCGGCGGTGGCGCGCTCCTCGGTTATCGGCCCGCCCTGTAGAGCCTCCTCGGCGCGCGTCGCCCGCCACGGAGCGTGGGCGACCCCGCCCAGCGCGATCCGGACATCGCCCGCGCGGTCATCCTCGAACACCACCACCACGGCCACGGACACCAGGGCAAAGGCGAACGAGCGCCGCTCGCGGACCTTGCGGTAGCGCTGACGGGAGCCCGGGCCGGGCGGGGCCGCGAGCTCGAGGGCGGTGATCAGCTCGCCGGGCTCGAGCAGCGTGTCGCGCTCGGGCGCGTCCTCCGGGAGCCGGTGCAGTCCGGGGATCGGGATCGCCCGAGTTCCGCGGCGGCCTTGAACGTGGACGGTCGCCCCCAGCGCGGTCAGCGCCACCGCCATGTCCGACGGGTTCGTGGCCACGCACAGCTCGGAGTGGCCGAGGATCGCGTGGTTGTGGTGATGACCCTCGCGCGCCGGGCAGCCGCTGGGATCGCGCCCGCCCTCGCGCTTGTTGCACGACTTGGTGACGTCGGTGAAGTACGCGCACCGCGTGCGCTGGAGCAGGTTCCCACCGACCGTGGCGAGGTTGCGCAACTGCCCCGAGGCACCAT
>JAFAWR010000297.1 GCA_019241635.1 Solirubrobacterales bacterium | reverse complement strand
TCCTGGGCGCGGAGGATCACGACGAACTCGTGCTCGCCGACGGTGTCGCGCTTGAACACCTCGGCCCCGTCCAGGAGCGGCAGCACGCCGTCCTCGAGCACCAGCATCGGCTTGCCGGCGACCGAGCGAACGGTCTGCTCGGCCAGGCGCAGCGTGCGCTCGATCCGGTCGAGCGGGATCGCGAACGGCGCGCCGGACACGTCGACCTGCAGGGCCGAGACGATGGCCAGAGTGAGCGGCAGGCGGATCTGGGCGTTGGTGCCCTGGCCCGGCGTGGAGTCGATCACGACCTCGCCGCCGAGCTGGCGGATCTTCTCGCGCACGGCGTCCATTCCGACGCCGCGGCCCGAGATGTCGCTGGTCGTCTCGGCCGTCGAGAAGCCCGAGGTGAAGAGCAGCTCGACCGCGCCGCGCATGTCGATGTTGGCGGCGGCATCCTCGTCGATCATCCCGAGGGCCAGGGCCTTCTTGGCCACGGCCTTGGGGTTGATCCCGTTGCCGTCGTCGCGGACCTCGATGACCACGCTCCCGCCGGCGTGACGGGCGGCGATCTGGATCGTGCCCTGGCGGGTCTTGCCGGCGGCCACGCGGTCGTCGGGTCGCTCGAGGCCGTGGTCGATCGCGTTGCGCACGAGGTGCACGAGCGGATCGCCCAGGGCGTCGACAACGGTGCGGTCGAGCTCGGTCTCGGATCCGATCAGCTCGAGTTTGACCTCCTTGCCGAGCTTGGTCGAGAGGTCGCGAATCAGGCGCGGGAAGCGCAGGAACACCACGTCCACCGGGATCATGCGGACCTGCATGACCATCGCCTGCAGCGACTGCGAGGAGCGGGTGAGCTCCTGGACGGCCTGCTGAAGGCCCTCGACCTCGAGGTTGGCGGTCAGAGCCTCCACCGCGGTGCGGTGGATGACCAGCTCGCCCATCGAGTGCATCAGGGCGTCGAGGCGCTCGGCGTCGACGCGCACGGTGCGCGTGGCCTTCTGCGAGTCGTTCGGCTTGTCCGCGGTGCGCTTCGCCGGGGCAGTGTCCTCGGCGGGAGATGCGGCGACCGGCTCGGGTTCGGCTACGGGTGCTGGGGCGGGCTCGGCGGCGGTGGGCTCGGTGGTGGCGGGCTCGGGCTCGGCGGCGGCCGGCTCGGCAGGAGCGGCCGGGGCGACGGGCTCGGCGGGAGCGGCCGGGGCGACGGGCTCGGCGGCAGCGGCCGGGGCGGAAGCCTCGGGAGGCGCGGTGACGTCGGTGACGCTGACCGTGCCGACCTCGGAGACCGCGCCGACGTTCTGCTTGATCGTCACGTCCTCGTGGTCGGAGGCGATCCAGGCATCGATCTCGCGGCCGGCGAACTGCTCGAGTCCCTCGGGGGCGGGCATGCTGCCCAGCACGTCGCCGTGATCGCTCAGCGCGGCCAGAACCATGTGCGCGCGGACCGCCGGCATCATCACCTCGTCGACCAGCGTGACCCGGATGCGGAGCACACGTGCGCCGGCCTCGCGGGCGGCCTGGACCGCGGCGTGATCGGGCGCGTCGATACCGCCGGCACGAGCCACTTCCTGCTCGGGCGTGCGCGGCCTGACCAGGCTGCGCAGGCGCCGCACGAGCGGAGCCGGATCGAGCTCCTCCTGCCCGTTGGTCTCGATCGAGTCGGTAGCCGCCGACAGGGCGTCGAGGCAGGCGAACACGGTGTCGATCGCTTCGGACGGGAGCCCGCTGGTGCGCTGGCGCAGCAGCTCGAAGACGTCCTCCATGTTGTGGGTGAGCTCGGCGATCTTGGCGAAGCCCATCGTCGCGCTCATGCCCTTGAACGAGTGGGCGATCCGGAAGATCTCCTCGACCGTCCCCTGGTCCTTCGGGTCTTCCTCGAGCCGGACGATGACGAGATTCAGTTGTTCGAGATGCTCGCGGGCCTCCGCGAGGAACATCGGCATGTACTCGGAGGTATCCATTACGACTTTCGGTAGATGAAGGGGTGAATCGGTGCCAGCCCGAGCGACGCTGCATCGGTGATTCGCTCGGTTCCGCCGATGACCATCACGCCCCCGGGTCGCAGGGCATGGGCGAACTTGGCATGCAGCTCGTCCCGGATCTGATCGGCGAAGTAGATGACCGTGTTGCGACACATGATCAGTTCATAGCTCGACGCCGGCGGCCGGACCTTGAGCAAATCGCCAACTTCGAAGTGGGTCATCGAGCGCAGAGCCGGCTTCGCGCGCCAGCCGTTCGGGAGGCGATCGAACGAGCGCTGCATCGTGGGGACGGGCACTCCGCGGGCATCCGCGTCGGAGAACTCGCCGAGCCGGGCGCGCGCGACCATGCGCTGATCGATGTCGGTGCCGGTGATCTTGACGGTGGCCCGGGGGATGGCCTGGCTGCACACGGCGGCCAGCGTGAACGCCTCGGCGCCGTAGGAGCAGCCGGCGCTCCAGGCCCGCACGCGTCCGCCGGCGGCCAGCTCTTGGAGCAGTCCGCCCTCGAGCCGGGCCCACTGATCGGGGTGGCGCCACAGTTGGGAGACGTTGATCGTGACGCGGTCGAGCAGGTCGTCGAGCTGCGCCGGGTCTGAGCGTAGCCGCGGCAGCGCGTCGGTCAGCTTGGCCACGCCCAGGCGCGACCAGTAGGAGCGCAGGCGGCGCTCCATCTGCGGGCGCTTGTACTGGGTCAGGTCGATGCCGCAGATCTGGCGCAGGCCCTCGCAGAAGCCGATGTAGTCATCGGTGGCGGCGAAATCGCTGCGCGGCGCGCCGGCGGCCGCGTCGTGACCGCGCTGGCGGGACAGCGCGGGGCGCTGGAAGGTGCGGATCTCGCGCTCGGCGCTCATGCCCGTGCCTCGCTGGCGATGACCTCGGCCAGGCGGCCCAGGTCGTGCACCTCATCGGCCAGGCCGCCGTCGACGATCGCTCGGGGCATGCCGTACACCGTGCACGTCTCCTCGGATTCGACCAGGATGCGGCCGCCGTGGCGCCGCACCTCGCGGGCGCCGGCCAGGCCGTCATTGCCCATCCCGGTGAGCACGACCAGCAGCAGACGGTCGCGGTAGATCCGGGCGGCATCCTGGATCAGGAGGTCGGCGCGCGGGCGCAGGCCGCCGATCGGGGCCTCGTCGCTCAGCACCGCGGTCCGTCCGTCATCGGCGAGGCGAAGGTGCATGCCGCCGGGCGCGAGCAGCGCGATGCGGGGGTCGACCGCCTCGCCGCCGGTGGCCTCGATCACGTTCAGCGCGCTCGAGCCGTTCAGCCGGGTCGCCAGCGAACCGGTGAAGCCCGCCGGCATGTGCTGGACGATCAACGTCCCGACGCCGAGCGGGGCGGGCAGCTTGGGGACGAGCGCGGCGAGCGCCCGGGGGCCACCCGTGGAGGTGGCGATCACGACGAGGCGGGCGACCTTGGACCGCGCCGGCGAGCGCCGCGGCGTGGGCGCCGGCGGCCGCGGTGCCCAGGGCGCGGGGCGGGGGGCCGTCACGGCACCGCCCGAGCTCGCGGCCGCGCGCGGCTTGCGCCGCGAGGCCGCCGCCTGCTTGACCTTGGTCCCGAGAGCGTCGATGAACGAATCGAGGCTCTCGTTGGCGGTCGGCTTGGAGACCAGGTCGAAGGCGCCCTCGGCGAGGGCGTCCACGGCGCGGGCTCCGTGCGCGGCCGAGAAGGCCGACACGACCACCACCGGGATGCTGGTGTCGGTGCGCTCGCGCAGGATCCGGAGCACGCCGAGCCCGTCCAGGCCCGGCATGGTCAGGTCGAGCGTCATCGCGTCGGGACGCTCGCGCTCGCACAGGGCGAGCGCCTCGTCGCCATCGCGAGCGCTGCCCACCACCTCGAGTCCGGCCTTGGTCAGCGATTGCGTGACGATGTTGCGCATCAGGGCGCTGTCGTCAGCGACGACGACCCGCACGGGTGAGGTGGTGGACATGGTCCCGGTGGTTTCTTTCGGTCTCGAGTTGTTGACTATGCGGCGAGTGCGAGCTCGGACTCCGAGAAGATCGCGCTCGGCTTGAGCAGGATGACCAGGCGGTTGCCGATCTTGGCGATCGAGTCGATCAGCGTGGTGTCGGCGCCAGGCGCCTCCTGCATCTGATCGTCCTCGACGGTCAGCACTTCCTCGACGCCGTCGACGATCACGCCGGCGGTCTCGCTGCCCGCCTCGACGATCACGATCTTGGTCTGCTCGGTCAGCTCGGAGGGAACGCCGAGCCGGGCCGCGAGGTCATAGACGGGGACGATCCGGCCGCGGAGGCTGATCACGCCGCGGACCCAGTCCGCGCGCGAGGCGACCGAGCGAGGCTCGGAATAACGAATGATTTCGTGCACCTGCTGGATGGCGAGCGCATAGTGCTCGGCGCCCAGCGTGAACACGACAAGCTGGCGGGGGTTGTTTGTGTCAGGCATGGGTTTGTTTGCTCCTTGCAGTTCAGACGAGCCGGGGGATGGCAACGCCCTTCCCATCAGTGGGTCGGTACACAGGTACTCGTCACTTGTGCGACCCAGCTTTAGTGCGGACGGCCGTGGTCAGGACGACTAGGCCGGGGTGTGTGGCAGAACTCTGCGGGTTATTACTACTGCGGCGCGTCGGCACCGGCGTCGGCGACGCCACCGGCGCCGTCCGTAGCCAAACCTTGCCCGAGCACTTCGGTGACGCGCAGGCCGAACTGCTCGTCGATCACGACCACCTCGCCACGGGCGATGGCGGTGCCGTTGACCAGCAGGTCGACCGGCTCGCCGGCCATCCGGTTGAGCGTGATGATCGACCCCTGGCGGAGCTCGAGCGTCTCGCCCACGGTCATCCGGGTGCGGCCCATCTCGACGCTCAGATCGACGGGGACGGCGCTGAGGCGCCGCAGGTCCCCGACCGCGCCGGGCCCGATCGGGGCCGGATCGCCGGGGGTGGCCGACAGCTGCTCGAGTTCGAGTCGTTCGCTCATAAGGCCTCCTACTGGACCGCTACGTCGGTGAAGAAGACCTGGTCCACCTTCACGTCGGTCTGGGTCTTGATCTGGGAGAGGATCTCCGACTCCAGGCTGGTGCGTCCTGGGTCGGTGACCAGCTGGCTGGAAGTGTCGTTGGTGATCAGGTTGGTGATGATCGCCCGGATCACGGCTTCCTCGGGCAGCGTGCCGACCGTGCTGGACGACGAGGTGTCGGCCGTCGCCGAGGCGCCGTCGCTCTGCCCGGGGGCGAGCTCGAGGGCCACGGTCAGGGTGGCGAAGTGCCCATCCTGGAGGTTGAGCGTGAACTGCTTGGGCAGGATGTAGATCTCGCCCGCGATCTTGGGCTTGACCGGCTTGGGTGCCATGAACTTGGCCTTGGCCTCGTAACCGCCGCCGAGCAGCAGCACGGGCAGGATGATCATGAGCTTCTTTTTCATGGGCGGGGTATCGGGATCGAGGGGTTTCAGGAGGGGGGAACGGGGTTCAGGCGCATCAGGACGATGTCGACGCGCCGGTTGAGCGCGCGCCCGCCGGCGGTGGCATTCGACGCGACCGGATGCAGGGCGGCATAGCCGGCCGCGGCCAGTCGCTCGGCGCTCACGCCGTGGGCGATCAGGAAGCGGACCACAGTTGTCGCCCGGGCCGTCGACAGCTCCCAGTTGGAGGGGAACTCCGAGGTGGCGATCGGCTGATTGTCCGTGTTTCCTTCCACGGTGATCGGATGAGTCTTGTCAACATTGAGCAGGGTGGCCACTTCTTCGAGCAGAGGGTCGCCTTGCGATTGGAGGGTGGCCTGCCCGGAGTCGAACAGCAGCTTGTCGGTGAGCACGCGCACGACCAGACCGCGGCGCTCGATCACGGTCTGCACCTGGGCGCTGAAGCCGTGGGCCTTGGCGTAGGCGTTCAGCTTCTTCTGGAGCGCGATGAAGTCGTCCTGCTCGGCGACCGAGGCTGACATGCTGTCCAGCGCGGCCTGGAGCTGGGCGGTGGTCATGGGCTTGGCGGCGGCCGCCCTGGCCATGGCGGCTGCGGCGGTCGACGAGGCGCTCGAGTTGATCGAGCCGGTGCTCGAGCTCGAACGCGAGGTCGGCGTGGGCACGAGCGGCACGATCGACGGAACCGCGGCGGTGGCCGGCGTGTGCTCGGCGGTCGCCTCCGACCCGGATTGCAGGATGGCGTGGCCGCCGGAAAGGATCGAACCGGAGAAGGCCGCCTTCAGCGACTGCTGGAGGACCTGATACTTGGAGATGTTCACCGAGGAGATCGAGAACAGGACCATGAACAGCGCGAACAGCAGCGTGAGCATGTCCGCGTAGGTCAGGAGCCAGCGCTCCTCGTTCTCGTGCTCGACCGCAGGCCCGCGCCGCTTCTTGCCGTGTGCGGCCATGGTGCTCAGGCCGCTTCGGCTTCGCGCTGGGGCATCTCGGTGACGTTGTCGGCGTCACCGCTACCGCGCTCGGCGGGAGGCACGAATGAGGTGAGCTTGTCGGCCACCACACGCGGGTTGTCGCCCGCCTGCACGGAGAGGATGCCCTCGAGGGTCAGTGTCCGCAGCTCGACCTCGGCCGCGGACAGCGCCTTCAGGCGGTTGGCCACCGGCAGGTAGATGACGTTGGCGGAGGCGACGCCGAACAGCGTGGCGATGAAGGCGGAGGAGATCGAAGGCCCGAGCGTGGCCGGCGCGGACAGGTTCTGGAGCACGTGCACCAGACCCATGACCGTGCCGATGATGCCGATCGTCGGGGCGAACCCACCGGCCTTCTCGAACGGCAGCACGCCGGCGTGGTGACGCGCGGCCATACCGTCGATCTCGGCCTCGAGGATCGCTCGCACAAGCTCGGGGTCGGTGCCGTCGACGACCAGCTGCAGGCCCTTCTTGGTGTACTCGTCGTCGATCTCGGCGATCTGGGCATCGAGGGCCAGCAGGCCCTCGCGGCGGGCCTGCTCGGCCAGCGAGACCAGGAGATTGACCCGGGCCTGGACGTCGATCGGCTCGGCGCTGATCACGATCTTGTAGAGAGACGGGATCTGCTTGAAGCCGGCCATGCCGACGCTCGCCAGGGTCACCCCGGACGTCCCGGCGATGATCAGGATCAGCGCCGAGATGTTGATGAACGCGGCAGGACTGGTTCCGTCCATCATCGCAGCGAGGAGGATCCCCACCGCGGCCACAGCGATACCTATGCCGGTCGCGGCCTTCATGACCCGGTCATCGACCGCGCTATGGAAACCTTCACCCGGGGTCTGGACCAGCGTCCAGCCAGGGAGGTCTGACCGCTGACCAAGCGGTTGTGCGGGCGCTTAGGCATCGTTACGACGCGTCTTGGATGGGGTGGATGTGGGCGTGCTCGGTGTGGCCGGCGTGGCCGAGCTCGGCCGCCAGGCGGACCGGAGCGAGGTGAGGCGTCTCGCCACGGCGCAGCTCGTGGCGACGGCCCAGCGCCGCGGCGAGCACTTCGACGCGGTAGCTGCGAACCTCCTTGGCCACGCGGTCCGGCGTCTCGGCGACGACGATCTTGGCGCCGGTGGCCAGGGTGATCACCGTGTCGGGGCAGGCTTCCACGGTGACGATCAAGTCGGGATTGAGGCGGAAGGGCTCGAGCTTGTGCCCGAGACGGTGAAGGGAGATCATGGGTGCGGTCCTCGGTGCTTTCAGAGAGAGATTTGGGGCCCATCGGGGCTGGCGGCCGGAGAAGCGGAATCCCTCGATTCCCGCTCCTCCGGCCTAGCCCCTCGGAGTGAATTACTGCTTCATCTGCACGGCCGTCTGCATCATCTGATCGGCCGTGGTGATCGTGGAAGCGTTGGCCTGGTAGCCGCGCTCGGCCTCGATCATGTTGGTGAACTCGGTGCCCATGTCGACGTTCGACTGCTCGAGCTCGCCACTGATCGTCTGGCCCATGTTGCCGACGCCGGGCTGCCCGATCTGGACGGCGCCCGAGGAGCTGGTGGCGCTCCACAGCGAGCCGCCGTCGCGCTGCAGGCCGGCCTCGTTCGGGAACGTGGCCAGCGAGATGTAACCGGCGGTCACGCGCTGCTGGTAGGTCGGCGAGCTGGCGTTGCCGTCGATGTAGGACACGCTGCCGTCCTGGCCGACCGCGATCCCGGTCGAGCCAGTCGGCACGTAGATCGCGTTCTGAGCCGGATTGGTGCCGGTCGTCACGGGCGAGTAGCCGCCGCCGACATTGGCCTGCGCCTTGTAGCCGAGCACGTACTGCCCAGTCTGGGTGCACAGGAACCCCTGCGGGTTGAACGTGAGGTCACC
Organism: Solirubrobacterales bacterium; assembly: GCA_019241635.1. Lineage (GTDB taxonomy): Bacteria > Actinomycetota > Thermoleophilia > Solirubrobacterales > Solirubrobacteraceae > Palsa-465. The sequence continues at coordinate 29,023 of JAFAWR010000297.1, read as the reverse complement.
GGCTCGGGTGTACTGTGGCGCGGTACCAGTCACCGGACTGGTCGCGGTCAGGCTCGACGGGGCGCCGTTCGCCACCTGCAGGAAGCCATCGCCCTGGATCGCCACATCCGTGGCGTTGCCGGTCGACTCGACGCCGCCCGCGGTCATGTTGTTGTTGATCGAGCCCACCTTCACACCGAGGCCGACCTGAGTCGGGTTGGTGCCGGCGCTGAAGCCGTTCGGGCCGGTGCCCGCGGCGACGAGCTGCGAGAGCTGATCGGCGAACACGGTGGTCTGGGACTTGTAGCCGACGGTGTCGACGTTGGCCAGGTTGTTGGCGGTCACGTCGAGCATGGTCTGGTGAGCGTCGAGGCCGCTGATCGCGGCGTACATTCCTGACATCATCGGGACATCATTTCCTTTCGCGGCTTCCTCGATGAGGTCCGGCCGCTGTTGTTGATAACCGTCTCGCTCATGCGATCACGGCGCTGTCGATGTTGGTGAACACCTGCTGACGCATGTGCTCTGATCCCACCGCCGTGATGACGGTGTTGTTCGCGACTGACACCACGTAGGCGGTGCCGTCGACGAAGACCACGGAGTCGCGCGAGCCTTTGCCGGCGGCGCGGGAGACTCCATCCGTCAGCCGACCGAGGGTCGACTGATCAAGCGTGATCCCGCGCTGCTGAAGGCGCTCGAGCGCGTGCCGGGAGAACGTCGGCGCAGTCGTGTGGCTGGCCAGCACCTCGGAGAACGAGGGGCCGGACGCTGCCTGCGCGGCGTTCTGGCGCTGCGTCGGCGCGGTCGGCGCGACCGGGGCGACCGGTCCCGGCGCGACCAGCGCGGGGTTGGGAAGCACTGCGCTCATGACACCTCGCTGACCGTCGAGGCGCTGACCCCCGTGGTCCCGTTGATCGTGAGCGTGGGGCCGGAAGAGGTGAAGTCGACCGCCTGCACGACGCCGGTGGCACTGGCCTTGGTCGTCGGGTCGGTGTAGTTGACCGTGTGGCCGATCAGCGCGATCGCGGTGGCGTTGCTCTGGCCGGAGGCCAGCGTCGAGGTCGACTCGGCGGTGTTGGTCTCCTGCTCGACCGAGGTGAACTGCGCGAGCTCGGTGACGAAGCTCATCGGATCACTCGAGTTCGGGCTCATCGGATTCTGGTTCTTGAGCTCGGCCATCAGCATCTGCAGGAACTGGGTCTGGTTGATCGGCATGCTGCTCTGGCTGGCGCTGGTCGCCGTCGTGGCGGTGGTGGCGGAGTTGGCGGTGGAAGCGGTGGCGCTGTGGGCGATAAAGCTCATCGAGGTCGTCCTTGTCTCTTAGGCGTTGGGGGTCAGGCGAGCACGTTGACGAGGGTGCCGCCGGGGGTCACCCCGGGCGTGGGCTCGGCCTGGCTCGAGTCGGAGTCGCCGATCGCGTCGATCGACCCGGTAGTTCCGGAGCTCGCGCCGCCCTGCGAGCGTGACGAGTCGTCCTGGGCGCCGTTCTGGGTCTGGGTGTTGCCGTCGCCCCGGGCCTCGATGTCGAGACGGAGGAGGTTCACGCCGGCGGACTGCAGCGAACGGCGCAGGTCATCGCTGCCCTGGGAGAGCGTGTCGGCGGTGGCGGCGCTGTCGGTCACCACGTGGGCGGTCACGCCCTCGTCGGTGCGGTGCAGCTGAATGCGGATCGTCCCGAGCGAACCCGGCGAGAGCTCGATCTTGGCCTGGGTGAAGCCCTGGCGCGCGCCGAGCTCGATCGTCGTGCGCACCGCGTCGACCGTGTGCTGCAGCGAGACGCCGTAGCGGGTCGGCGCGGCCGCCTCGGCGGCCTGGGTCGCCTGGATGGCCGGCGCGCTCTGCGGAGCGGCGGTGGGAGCCACGGCCGGCGTTTGCGACTGCGGCTGGACGCTGGGCGCCTGCTGGGGCTGCGGCTGCGATTGTGACTGCGAGTCTGACGGTGTGTGTGACTGTGACTGTGATTGGGATGTGGACTGAACGGTCGACCCGTCGGCCGGCGTCGAGGTCGCGGTCTGGACGGTGCTCGGGGTGGTCGGGGTGCTCGGGGTCGCCGCGGTCTGTGCCGCGTCGGTGGCGTGGGGTGCGGGCTGGGCGGACGGGGTCGGCTGGGCGGACGGGGTCGGCTGCGCGGACGGGGTCGGCTGAGCGGTGGGGGTGACGGTCGGCTGGGGTTGGGCGGGCGACGGCGTCCGGGCGGGCTGAGCGGTGACGGGGGCGGACGGCGCGGCGGGTGCCGCGGTCTGAGCGGCGGGCGCAGCGGAGAGCGCCGGCGGCGTGGCGTTGGCGTTGGCGTTGGACGCCGCCGGGCTCTCGCTGGGGGTGGGGGTGTCGGTCAGGGTGGGGGTGTCGGTCAGGGGAGCCGTGTTGTTCACGGCGGGGGTGTCGGTCAGGGTCGCCGCCTTTGCCAAGCCCGTGGGGGCCGGCGCGGGGGCGGGGGCGGAAGTCGGAGCGGGCTGCGATGACGCGGCGGGCACGGGCGCGGACGCGGCGGACGCGGCGGAAGCCGGGGCGGACGGCGTCGCGGCGGCAGCCACCGCAGCGATCAGCTGATCGGCCGGGGTCGCGGGCGCGCTGGAGGCAGTTGTGCTGCTCTGCGCGGACGCCGGTGTGTTTTGCGTCTGCGTGCCCGTGTTGGACGCGCTGGCGGTGCTGGCCGTTGTGGCGGCGGCGGGGGTCGGCTGGGCTGGGGTCGGCTGGGCCGTCGGCGCGCTCGCGCTCAGCGCAGCCGCGACGATCTCGGCCAGCGTGGTGGGATCGGACGCGGACGTCGCGGCGTTCTTCCCCGCCGGCGCCGATCCATCGGCGCTTCCCTTCTGGCCTTCCGCAAGTGCGGTCCGGGCCACATGGTCATCGAGCACGCTGGCAAAGCCGGGCGGCGCGCTCCCGAGGCCCGGTGGCCCGCCGGTGGCGGCCGGGGCGTCGGTGGCGGCCGAAGCGAGCGGGTCGCCGCTCGGGGCCGGCGCTGCCTGCAGGGCAGCTGCAACCGAGCTCATGCCGCGTTCCTCCGGTAGCCGTTGAGGGCGATCTCGTCGAGCATCAGGCCCTCCTGACGAGCGACCTCGCGCTCGTGCTCGACGCGCCGGTTCTCCTTGAGGCGCTCGAGCGCCTGGCGCTCCTGGGCGGCCTGGGTCAGCGCATCGCGGCGCTGGGCCAGCTCGAGTTCGTGACGCTGAAGGTTCTGGCGCGTGGCCTGATGGGCGCGCTCGGCGCGCTCGAGGTAGGCCTGGTGGGCCAGCAGATCGGTGGCCCGGCTCGTCGCCTTGGTGGCGTCGAGGTGGGCGGCGCGGGCGTTCGCGATGCGGTCGGCCGCGACCTGCACTTCCTCCTCGCAACGGCGGTGGCGCAGCATGGCGCCGGCGAGCTCCTCCTTGGCGGCGTCCTCACGACGCTCGCGCAGGGCACGCACCCTTTCGAGTCGGAAACGGAACGAGGAACCGTTCATGGTCCTGTACTCGGCCGGGCGATTCCGGTCCTAAGCGGCCCTGGACACTTGTCCGAGGATGCGCTTGGGAAGAAACTACGACTATGTTGGGGTTTCTTCCCAAGGGCGTGCTGGTCGCGCTCGCGATGCTGCCCGCGTTCACCACCGTGCCCAAGACGTTCGGCGGCCGGGGCGATGCCGCCGAGCTCTATGACGCCACGGCCGGATGCCACCAAGCGTTCGACCGCTTCGTGATCCGCGCGCGCTTCGCCACCCCCGGCTACGACGTGCGCTACGTGCGCCGGATCGTCGCCGACCCGTCGGGACGCCCGGTGGCGCTGCCCGGCACCGCCCGGATCAGGCTCGAGCTCAACCTGGCGGCCGGGCACAACAACCTCGGCACGAACCTGCTCACGAGCACCCTGACGCCACAGTGCCCGAACCTGCTCCAGGTCAAGAAGGCCGGCGACTTCGAGGGCACGGTGACGTTCGGGCTCGGTCTGCGCCGCAGCACCGGATTCCGGGTGTTCCGGCTGACCGACCCGACACGGGTCGTGATCGACGTCGCGCATTAGGCGCCCGCGCTACGCGGTGAGCTGGAGGCCCGGGATGGCCAGGCCCGCGCCGGCCGGCGCGCCCATCTGACCCGGGCGGCCCGGTACGCCGCCCGGCGGTCCGCCCGGCGGCCCGTCGAGCACCTCGCTGGCCAGGCCCGGCCGCTGGGACAGAGCGTCGGCCAGCGCGATCAGCTCGGCGTCGGCGTCGTCGACCACGCTCGGCTCGTCGACCCGCTGGCGCAGGAACGCGTCCATCCGCGGTCGCAGGTTGATCGCCGCGTCGAGCACCGGGTCGGTCCCGGGCTGGTAGGCGCCGATCGAGATCAGGTCCTCCTTCTCCCGGTAGGCGGCCAGAGCGCTCCGCAGCCGCGTGCCCGCCTCGCGGACCTCGGGGGTGACGATCTCGCCGATCAGGCGCGACACGCTCTGCAGCACGTCGATGGCCGGGTAATGACCCAGGTGGGCGAGCGACCGCGTCAGAACCACGTGCCCGTCCAGGATCGACCGCACCGCGTCGGCGATCGGCTCGTTCATGTCGTCGCCGTCGACCAGCACGGTGTAGAGACCGGTGATCGACCCGCGGTCGCTCGTGCCGGCGCGCTCCAGGAGCCGCGGCAGCAGCGCGAACACCGAGGGCGTGTAGCCGCGGGTGGCCGGCGGCTCGCCGATGGCCAGTCCGACCTCGCGCTGGGCCATGGCGAAGCGGGTGACCGAGTCCATCATCAGCATCACGTTCTTGCCCTGGTCGCGGAAGTGCTCGGCGATGGCGGTCGCCGTGAAGGCGGCCCGGATGCGGACCAGAGCGGGCTGATCGGAGGTGGCCACGACGACCACCGAGTGACTCGCCGCGTCACCGAGGTCGCGCTCGATGAACTCGCGCACCTCGCGCCCGCGCTCTCCGACCAGCGCGATCACGTTCACATCGGCGGACGTGGACCGCGCGATCATCCCCATCAGCGAGGACTTGCCGACGCCCGATCCGGCGAAGATGCCCAGGCGCTGACCGCGCCCGCAGGGAACCAGGGTGTCCAGCGCGCGCACGCCGAGCGAGACCCGGTCGACGATTCGCGGCCGGGTCATCGGATCGGGGGGCGCCGCGGTCGTATCGCGCCACGAGACGCCCGAAGGAGGGCCGAACCCGTCGAGTGGGTTGCCGAGGCCGTCGATCACGCGCCCGAGCAGCGGTGCGCCGACCGCGACGCGGAACGGGCTGCCGGTGGGGAAAACGCTGGTGCCAGGCCCGATCCCGTGAAGCTCACCGAGCGGCATGAGCAGCGTGCGCCCGCCGCGGAAGCCCACTACCTCGCAAGGAACCGGATCCCGCCCACCGCGGTCGCGCCCGTCGCCGACCATGCACACCTCGCCGATCTCGACCTGCACCCCGGTGGCCTCGATGATCAGTCCGATCAGGTCGGAGACCTTGCCGACGCGGCGCGAGAGGTCGGCTTCCTGGACGGCGCCGATGACCCGTCCCAGGCCAGCGCTCGCGCGAGGCTCAGTCGGCGCGTCAGTCGTCATCGCGCGGCTCACGCTCGAGCGCGGCGGTCACGATCTCTCGGGCCCGCGCGAGCTGCGTCTCGAGACCGGCGTCGATGTCGCCGGTGTCGGTGTGAGCGATCGCGCCGCCCCGGGCCACGCGCCGGTCGGACTGCACGCCGAGATGCTCGATCCCGCCGAGCTCGGACTGAAGCTGATTGACGCACTCACCGACCAGCTCGAGGTCGTCGGGGTTGACCACCAGCGTCACCCGGCGACGATCGGTCAGGTGTCGCAGCGCGTTGCGCGCCACGTCGAGGACACGCTCAGGTTCGACCGCGACCACGCCGGCGAGGATCTGCTCGGCCAGGCGCAGGGCAAGCTCGACCGCATCGGCCTCGAGCTCTGACACGACCTGCGCGCGCAGCGCGTCGATCGCCTGAGCCGAGGCGCCCAGCGCGGAGACCATCGGCGCCGCGTCCTCGCGCGCCGCGGCCAAGCCGGCCGCCCGGCCCTCGGCCTCGCCCGCGGCCCACGCCTGGGCGCGGATCTGCTCGGCCTCGGCGCGGACGGCCGAGAGCACATCGGCGATCCCGCCGGAGGCGTCCGCGGCAGCCGCGTCGAGCTGGCGGAACGCGTAACCAGCAACCGGCGCAGCTGACTCAGACAACGGCGTCTTCCTCGCCACGCGAGAGGACCAGCGCGCCGGCCTCCTCGAGCTTGCGCACGATCGCGACGATCCGGCCCTGGGCCTCCTCGACGACGCGCTTGCGCTGCGGCGGCATGTAGGCCATCTCCTCGACCAGCATGGTCGCGCCGCGCTCCGACATGTTCGAGAGGATCCGCTCCTTGACGTCGTCGTTGACGCCGCGGAGGGCCAGGGCGAGGTCCTTCTGATCGGCCTCGCGCAGGACCAGCTGGATCGAGCGGTCGTCGAGCTTGACGATGTCCTCGAACACGAACAGCAGGCGGCGGACCTCGGCGGCGAGCTCCTCGTCCGATTCGGTCAGGGCGTCGAGCACGTTGCGTTCGGTCGAGCGGTCGGCGTGGTTGAGGATCTCGGCCAGCGACTTGATCCCGCCGGCGGAGGAGTACTCCTGCTGGACCACGCTGTCGAGCTTCTTCTTCATCACGCCCTCGACCTGCTTGACCACATCCGGGCTGGTCTCGCCCATGCGCGCGATCCGCAGGGCGATGTCGGCCTGCTCAGACGAGGGCAGGTGCGAGAGCACCTGAGAGGCCAGCGACGTGTGCAGGTTGGCCACGACCAAGGCGACGGTCTGGGGCGACTCGTTGCGCAGGAAGGTAACGAGCTGCTCCGGCGGCGTCTTGCGCAGGAACTCGAACGGCCGCATCTCGATCACGGTCGAGAGCCGTCCGATGATCTCGAGCGCGCGCTCCGGCCCGAGGGCGCGTTCGAGCACCTCGCGGGCGTAGTCGACGCCGCCGGCCAGCAGGGAGTCGAAGGCCTGGACCGTGGCGGCCAGCTCCTCGAGCACCGTGGCGGTGGTCAGGGGATCGACCCGCTGGAGCTTGGCCATCTCCAGAGAGAGGGTCTCGATCTCGTCGTCGCGCAGGTGCTTGAACACCTCGGCGGCCCGGTCGGGGCCGAGCGAGACGAGCAGCACGGCCGCCTTCTTCCGGCCCCTGATTTCGAGCTTGCGCTTGGCCGGCACTCCGGCAGCGCCGGCCGCCGCGGGCGCCGCGGCCTGGGGAATCTGTTCGAGCTCGGCGGCCATCGGGTTACCGGACTAGTCCTCGCTCATCCAGGCCCGGACCTGCTGGGCGACGCGATCGGGATCGCGCTCGACCAGCTCCTCGACCTGGCGCTTGGGGACGTTGACCGGCGAGCGAAGGCGCTTGACCTCCGTGAGGTCCTCGTCGCCGCCCGCGGCGAGCGCGGCCAGCGGCCGCGGGGTCTCGAGCTCGCGCAGCCACGTGGGCTGGCCGCCGAACACCTCGCGCTCGCGCCGCTTGAGGTTGCGCCGCATGAAGAACAGGAACAGCAGCGCGCCCACGCCGATCACCGCGTACTTGGCGTAGCCGATCATCTTGCTCGTGCCGGCCGCGGCGGCCGTGGTCGAGGTCGGCTTGGCGAAGGCGATCTGGGAGATCGACAGGCTGTCGCCGCGCTTGGCGTTCAGGCCGACCGCGCCGGCCACGGCGTTGCGGATCGCCGGGATGGCCGAGGCCGGGACGGACTTGTCGACCAGCACCGACACGGTCTGGCTGTTGACCGCGCCCGGGGCGACCGTCGTGTGGGTGACCGTCTTGTTCACTCCGTAGGTGGTGTTGGCGGTCTTGTTGTTGTAGTTCGAGTTGCTCGAGCCGCTGCCCGCCGCGTAGGCGGGGATCGTCCCGGTGGTCCCGCTCGCCGTGCCGCCGCCGCCCTTGAGCGTCTCGGTCTGGGTCTGCTGGGTCAGCGGCACGCCCTTCGTGCCGTAGATCAGCGAGTCCGAGGTGGCCTGGTTGGCGTTGACGTCGGCGTTGACCACGACCTGCGCCTTGCCCGGGCCGAGCGTCTGGGCGAGCAGGCCGGTGGCGGCCGCCGCCATCTGGGCGTCGTACTGGTTCTCGGCCCCCTGCTTGGAGGTGGCGCCGCCCGAGGCGTCGGTACCCGAGGTCGGCCAGAGCAGCTGACCGCTCGAGTCGGTGATCGTCACCTTCTGGTCGGACAGGCCCTGGACGCTCGAGGCGACCAGCTCGGCGATGCCCTTGACCGCGCTCGGGTCCAGCGTGCTGGAGTCCGAGAGCAGCACCGAGGCGCTGGAGGACGGGCCGTTGTCACCGAACAGCTGATCCTGCTGGTTGGGCAGCACGAGGTTGACGGTGGCGGAGTCGATGCCCTGGATCTGCTCGATCGTCTGGTCGAGCTGGCCCTCGAGCGCGCGCTGGTAGGTCACCTGCTGCTGGAAGTTCGAGGCGCCGAGCTGCGAGCTGTTGAGCAGCTCGAAGCCGGGCTGCGTGGAGCCGATGCCGAGCAGGCCCGCGGTGGCCAGCGCGATCCGCGCCTGGCTCACCTGGCTCGCGTCGACGGCCAGCGCCGTGCCGCCGTTCTGGATCTGATAGCCGATCCCCTTGGCGTCCAGGGCACTGGTGATCTTGCCGGTCTGCGCCGGGTCCATGCCGGTCTCGAGCGTGGTGTAGCTCTTGGCCGAGGCGAAGTTCATGACGAGCATCAGGAACACGATCGCGGCGGCGATCGAACCCCCGACCATGGCCCAGCCCTTGGGCGTCAGCTTGGTGATGAATTGGCGGATGTCCATTTAGAGGGGTTCGAGGGAGGGGGTTCGAGGGAGGGGGATGGGGGGTTAGACCTGGGTCTGGAACACGGTGTTGACCGCGTCGACCAGCTTGGTGCGGATCTGCGAAGCGAGGTCCATGGCCAGCGAGGCGTTCTCGACCGACGTGATCGCCTGGGTGGGATCGGTGAGCTGGCCGGTGGCGAGCTGCTGCGCGGTGTCGGTCGCGCCCGTCTGCGACTGATCTAGCGAGTTGATCGCGCCGGTCAGCGCGCTGCCGAAGCTGCCGTTCCCGGCGGCGCCGGCGCCGTTCACCGAGGTGGAGGGATCCGAGCCGAGCGACCCGACCGAGCCCACGCTCCATTCGCTCGAGCCCAGCGGCCCGATGGCTCCTGAGATCGCCGGAATCACTTGAGCAGATCCAGAGTCTTCTCGTACATCTGCTTCGCCGTCGTCATCGCGGTCACGTCGGACTGGTAGGCGCGAGACTCGTCGATCATGTCGACCATCTCGTTGACCGGATTGACGTTGGGCATCTTCACGTAGCCCTGCGCGTTGGCGGCCGGGTTGCCCGGGTCATACACCGACTGATCAGGAGTGGGATCGCTGACGATCCCGGTGACCGAGACTCCGCCGGCGACCGGGCTGCCGCCCGCCACCGTGGAACCCATCGCGTTCGAGAGCGCAGCGTTGAAGCCGCCGCCGTTCTGCGAGAGGACAACTTCCTGGCGCTGATAAGGCTGACCGTTCGCGCCCTGGGTGGTGTCGGCGTTGGCCAGGTTCTCGGACGTCACGTCCATGCGCATGCGCTCGGCGGTGAGCCCGCTGGCGGCGATGCTGATCGCGTCGAAGAAGCTCATCAGGTCTGACCCATCCCCATCGCGCTTTCCAGGATCGACTCACGCTGGGTCGCGATCTGGGTCAGCGTCTCGTAGAGCAGGCCGTTCTGCGCGAGGTCGGCCTGCGTCTGCTCGGGGCTCACGCCGTTGCCATCGGCGCCGACCGCCTGCTGCTCGGTGTAGGGCTGGAAGCTGACCTGGCTGACTGGCGAGCCGGACTGAATGGCCGACTGGAGCGTCGACTGGAAGTTGACGTCCTCGGGCTGGTAGCCGGGCGTGTCGACGTTGGCCAGGTTGTTGGTCAGCAGCGTGTTGCGCAGCATCGAGCCGCTCATCGCGGACTCGAGGGCTTGCTGAGTGGTGTCAAGGAGGGACATTGTTCAAACCGGAAGTGGCTCGCCCTCCTTGGGCTACATACGACTCGATCCATCGAGTCTCCCTATGGATCGGCCTTCCGCGGAGATCCTTTAGGGCTTTAAACGAATCGCGCCGGCCGGGGCCACGAGGACCCCGCCCGGCGCGGATTGCCTGGATCGGAAGAGCCGATTAGGCGAGGGTGAACCTTCCGACGAGCCGCTCGAGCTCCTCGGCGGTGTTGGCCAGCTGGGTGGCCGAAGCGGCGATCTGCTCGGTGGAGGCGCTCGTCTGCTGAGTCGAGGCGCTCACCTCCTCCGAGGAGGCGCTGGACTGCTCGGCGACCGCGGCCACCGAGGTCATGCTGTCCTGCACCCGGTTGCCGGCGCTGGCGATCTCCTGGACCGAGCCGGCGATCTGCTCCACGCGCTGACCGACATCCTGCACGGCGGCGGAGATCCGGGCGAAGGCCTCGCGGGCCTGCTCGACGGTGGCGGCGCCGTCCTCGGTCTGGCGGGCGCCATCCTCGACGACGTCGACGACGTGCCGGGTCTCCTGCTGGATCTCTCCGATCAGGTTGGCGATCGAGGAGGCCGCGGACTGGGACTCCTCGGCCAGCTTGCGGACCTCCTCGGCGACGACCGCGAAGCCGCGGCCCTGCTCGCCGACCCGGGCGGCCTCGATCGCCGCGTTCAGCGCCAGCAGGTTGGTCTGCTCGGCGATGCCGGTGATCGTGTCGACGATCTCGCCGATCTGCTCGGACTTGGCGTCGAGCTTGCGGATCGCCGTGCTCGCCTCGGAGCTCGAGTTGCGCACCGCATTCATCGCCTCGGTGGCCTGGGCCACCGCGTCCGCGCCCTCCTCGGCCAGGGTGCGGGCCGAGGCCGCCGCGTCGGCGGTCTGCTGGGCACCGTCGGCCGAAGCCTGCGAGGCCATCGCCACCTCGTCGGTGAGGATCTTGGCCTCAGCGATCGAGCGGACCTGGTCCTCGGCGCCGGCGGCGACCGAGCTCACGGCCTGGGCGATCTCACCGACGGCCCGGCCGGTCTCCTCGGAGGTGTTGGCCATCTGCTGGGAGGCCAGCGAGAGCTGCTCGGACGTGCTGCCGATCTCGCGGAGCATCCCGGCCACGTTCTCGCGGGTCGTGTTGTAGGCGTCGACGCTGGCCTGGGTCTTCTCGACCATGCCGTTGAACGTCCGGGTGAGCTCGCCGATCTCATCGGCGCGGGTGCTCGGGATCGGCTTCGTCTGCGGGACGACCGGGACGGTCAGGTCGCCGCGGGCGATCGCGCCGAGGCCGTCACCGAGGCCGGCCAGGCAGTGCGAGTCGAGGCTGTGGATGCCGTCGAGCAGCTGCTTGATGCGCCGGCTCAGGTCGCGGGCCAGGACGAAGCTGATCCCGGCGGCGGCCAGCAGCGCGATCAGCGCGATGATCAGCATCAGCGACTTGGAGCTGCTCGCCGTGGAGTTCGCCGAGTTGGTGTTGGCGTCCGAGATCGACTTGCTGACGGCCTCGACCGCGGTGGTCAGATTGTCGGCCGCCGTATTGGCCTCGCCCTCGGCGAGCTTGACGCCCGCCTTGACCTGGTGGGCGCGGGCGTCAGCCAGGGCCTGGTTGTCGATGCTCTGCCAGTTGGCGAGCTCGCTGTTCAGTTGCGACATCGCCGCACGGCCTGCCGGGCTCGTGGCAAATGCGTCCAGCGTCTGCACGGTCTGCTCGAAGGTCTGTACGTCGGCCAGGTGGTTCGGGATTGTGGTCGGATCGAGGACCGCGACCAGCTCCGAGGCGACCATGTCGCGCGCGTTGCCGCTCGCGTGCTGGAGCGTCGGTCGCACCTTGGCGCCGGCCTTCACCTTGGCGTCCACCGAGCCGATGCTGGACCAGCCGACGAGGAGGGCGACGATGAACACGAGGCACACGGCCACGAAGGCGCCAATCAACTGGCGGCGAACGGATGAGATCAGGAATGACACGGGGGTTTCGGTCCTTTCAAGGGGGCGAGATTGCTCGCCAGATGAATCGGTCAGAGGGCGAACAACCTTGAGAAACGCTTACGCCGGGCTTAGGCGGCGGCGGCGAAGGGCGCCGGCAGCGCATTCCAGCCGGCGATCTGGATGCTCGGGTCCTGCCCGAGCGCCACGTCGAACGGGGCGTCCGCGCCGTTGATCACGCGGAGCACTGGGCGGTCAAGCTCGATCTCGGGCACGCTGACCACGATCGCGCGGCGGCCGTCGGTCAGCTCGACCTCGACTCCGGGGGGGAACGGCGCCACCCGGCGGGAGAAGACGTCGCAGATCACCGGATCGAAGTGGGTTCCGGCGCCGGCCAGGATCGTCTGCACGCCAACGTGGGGGGACTTGGCCGGGGCGTAGGGGCGCTCGGAGGTGACCGCGTCGAACACGTCGGCCACTGCGGCGATGCGCGCCATCTCGTGGATCTCGGTGTCGAGCTTGCCCTCGGGGTAGCCGCTGCCGTTCCAGCGCTCGTGGTGGCGCAGGACGCAACCCTGGACGAGCGGGCACCAGGCGCCGGTGTCGCGCACCAGCTTGACCCCGTTCTTGGGGTGGGCCTTGACGACCTCCCACTCCTCCTCGGTCAGCTTGCCGGGCTTGTTCAAGATCGATTCGGGGAGTGCCAGCTTGCCGATGTCGGCGAGCAGCAGGCCCATCCCGAGGCGGAACAGCCGCTCCTCGTGGCGATCGTCCTGGCGCTCGCCCTTGTAATCGAGCCAGCCGTGCTCGACGATCAGCCTCCGCCCGACCAGGAGACCGAGCGCGGCCATGTCGATCGAGTGTTGAAAGATGTAGGCGCTCGGCCCGAACAGATCGGCGAGGACGACCGCCCTGGCGTCGTGCTCCTCGATCTCCTGGAGGATGGCGTCGACCACATCGGGGAGATCGTCGGTCGCCTCGGGGTCGAGCGTGCGACCGGCGGCCACGGCGCGCCGGGCCTCCTCGTGCAGGGCGGCCAGTGCGCGGGTCGCCTCGGAGCGGGTCTGGGCGCTCAGCACCGGGACGGGGTCGATCCCGCGTCCGAGCTCATCGTCGATCCACACGGCCTGGATCTCGGCCTTGTGCAGGTGCTCGATGAACCGCGCGCTCAGCGTCACGCCGGCACGGAGCAGCGGGGCGCCGTCGCGTCCGCTGAGGATGTCGCGGGCGAGCCGGGCGTCTTCTGGAAGATTGGCTGTCGAAACGAGCCGCATGGCCCGCAAATCGGCAGCTTTGCCTTAACCTTTAATCGGTTAAGCAGTGGCTTGCATCTGCGGGCGGCTTTCCACCGTCGCCGCATAGCCGCGCGCGGTGCGGCCGACCCGCTCCACGTTGGCTGCCTCGAGCACGAGCGCCTCGCGACGGCGCATGATCTCGATCTCGACCCGCTTGTTCATGAGCGCCGCGCGCTGGAGCGCGGGCCGGGCGGCGTCGGGTGGGATGGCGGGCAGACTCTCGAGCAGCCGTGAGCGCTCTGCGTAGAGCACGTCAAGCTCGTCGAGGGCGCCGTCACCGATCAGCTCGAGCTCGCGCTCGATGCTGCGGGCGAGCGCCTCGTAGGGCGCGGGGTCGGCGGCGCTCATTGGCCGGCGATCGCCGCGAACGACTCGCGCAACCGGCCGAGCAGCGCGCTGACGTGCTCGACCGCGGCCGGGTTCTTCTCGAAGCGAGCCTGGCGGAGCTGGCGCAGGCAGAACACGTAGATCGACTCGAGGTTGGCGGCGATCTCGCCCTGCTCCATGTCGAGGACGTCCCGCAGGTGCTGGAGGATGTCCTCGGCGCGGCGGAGCTTGCGGTTGGTGAGCTCGATCTGGCCGTCACGCATCGCCACGCCCGCCTGGAAGAGGAACCTCCGCGCCCCGTCGTAGAGCATGACGACGAGGAGCTCGGGCGGGGCGCTCAGAACCGCGCTCTCCCGGTAGGCATTGGGCGTGGCGAGTGTGGTCATTTCGGGCGATTCCTCAGAGGCTGAATTGGGCTACCAGTCTCTGTAGATGCTCGGCAGTCGTGGCCAGCTCTTGAGCCGAGGCGGCGATCTGCTGAGTCGAAGCGCTGGTCTCCTGGGTGGTCGCGGAGACCTGCTCGGCCGAGGCCGACGACTGCTCGGCCACCGCCAGCACTTCCTCGATGTTCGACTGCATCTCGGTGCCCGCGGTCACGAACCCGCGCAAGGCCTCAGCGATGCGGTCGACGCGCTCGCTCATGTCCCGTACGCCCGAGTCGATGCGCAGGAACGAGGCTCGCGCCTGCTCCACCGTCTCGACGCTCTCGTCGGTCTGACGCGAGCCGTCGGTGACCACCTGTACGGCCTTGCCGGTGCCGGCCTGGATCTGGCCGACCAGGGCGCCGATCGACGCCGCGGCCTCCTGGGACTCCTCGGCCAGCTTGCGGACCTCCTCGGCGACGACCGCGAAGCCGCGGCCCTGCTCGCCGGCGCGGGCGGCCTCGATGGCCGCGTTGAGCGCCAGCAGGTTGGTCTGCTCGGCGATCGCCGTGATCGTGTCGACGATGCCGCCGATCTGGTCGCTCATCGAGCCCAGCTCGGAGATCGTCTCGGTGATCGCGGCGGTTGAGGCCTGGACGGCCTGGATCGCCTCGGTGGCCCGGGTGACCGCCTCGGCACCTTCGCCGGCGAGCTCGCGCGCCTGCCGGGCGGCGTCGGCCGTCTCCTCGGCGTCCGAGGCCGAGCTCTGGGCGGCCCCGGCGACCTCCGCGGTCAGGCCGCGCACCCGCTCGAGCGCACGCACCTGGGTCTCGGCGCCCTGGGCGACCGAGCCGACCGCGTTGGCGATCTCGCCGACGGCCAAGCCGGCCTGTTGGCCGCTGTGGGCCATCTCGCTCGAGGCGGTGGTGACGGTGTCGGACTGGCTTGAGATCTCGGAGACCATGCCGGCGATCTTGGCGCGCATGTCGGAGAAGGCCCGGCCCAGCGCGTCGCGCTCGGAGCGCGGCTCGACCTCGACGGCGAGGTTGCCCGCGGCGATCTGGCCGGCGGCGTCGACCATGTGCCCCAGGTAGTCGACCGAGGCGCGGAAGGCGCTGGCCAGCCGGCCGATCTCGGTGTTGCCACCCTCGGCGAGCTCGACGTTCACGTCGCCGTCGGCGATCCTCTCGGCCGCCTCGGTCATCGCCGCCAGCGGGCGGGTGATCGAGCGGATCAGCCAAATCGTGATCAGGACGGCGATGATCAGCCCGACGATCCCGATCACCATCAGCAGGCTGATCGCGGAGCTCACGTTCTGGCTCACCGAAGCGTTGATCGCTGCCGCCTGCTTGGTGACCGCGGCGCTCAGCGCGTTGAAGTCGTTCTGGGTCTGGTTGGAGATGTTGACGTTGCCGACCGTCATCACCTTGACCGCAGCCTTGGCGTTGCCCCGGCGGCCGTACTGGACGACCTGCTGGCTGAATCCGTTGTACGCGGCCAGGTCGGAGCGCAGCGTGCCCACGATCGCGCGGAGCGCGGGGGTGGGAGAGTTGGCGGCGAGCCAGGTCAGGCCGGAGTCGGCCTGCTGATAGCCCGCAACCGCCTGCTGCCAGGTGACGTTGGCGAGCTGGCGCTGGTGCGGGTCGTTGAGCGCCACGACCGCTGCGTACATGTTCGACTGATCGTCATCCGTGAGCCAGCCCTCGTAGGCGTTGCGTTCGGCGCTGAAGACCTTGAACGTCGACTCCGACTGCTGCGACTTGGTGCGGGCGTTCAGCAGGCCGCTGACGGCGACGCCGACGCAGACCGCGGAGACGGTCGCCAGTGCGACCACGAGACCGATCAGCTTGCCGCGGATGCTGAGGGCCGAGAGCTTGTTGAAGACCGACGTTGCGCTGTTCATGTTCGCGTCTATCGGCACAAGTCACCCGGTCATAAGTACGACGTCCGCGCGATCCGTCAGAATTCGAATAGTTTTGTGAAGTTGCTCACGCAACTATTTCGGGGCTGAGCGATGCCGCCGCTGCCCGCGGCGCGAAGGCTGTGCCGGCGTGATCCGGCTAGGCCGTGGGCAGCGCGGCCAGCTGGCTGGTCAGCCAGCTGCTCGTCGACTGGTTCTGCGAAAGGGCGGCTTCCATCGCCGCGAACTCCTGAACCAGCTCGTTCTGCTTGACCGTGTTGGCCTGCTGGAGGTTCGCGATCTGCGTGGAGAGGAAGCTGCTCTGCGAGGTATCCGACTGGATCCGGGTCGAGATCGTCCCGCCGGCCGCGGCCTCGTTGTTGACCAGGCCCGAGAACCCGATCGACCAGCTGGTGAACATCGACTTGACCCCGCTGGCGTTGCTGGCCAATGCGGTGGTCAGAGTGGCCGTGTCCAGCGTCAGATCGCCGGCCAGCGCGTTCTGGGAGACGGTGCCGGAGCCGGTGGTGGTGCCGGTGCTCACGCCTGCGTCGAGCATGCTGGACATCGGTCCGGTGAGCCCGCCGACCGTCGCGGTCATCATCTGGCGCATGCTGGACAGGAGCTGCTGGAGATCGCTGTCGCCGTAAAGGGTGCCCTGGGTGGGGTCGCTGCTGGTCGGGGTCTGGCTGAGCTGGGTCTGGATCTGGGAGATCGCCGAGTTGTAGTCGGTGACGAACTTCTGGACCGCGGTCTGGATGTTCTGGGTGCTCGGCGCCGGCGCAGCGACGGTGACGGTGGCCGGCGTGGATCCCGTGATTCCGTTGAGGCTCACCGTGACGCCGGGAATCGTCTGATCGGCGCCCTGGCCCTCGGTCGGTTGGCCCGTGCCGCCCAGCGACGCACCGCTGATCGTGTTCGAAGACGAGTAGTACGGCCCTGACCCGTTGATCGTGTATTGCGCGTCCGTCCCGGCGATGTAATTGGTCCCGCCGGTCAGGCTGGTGCCGGTCGTCGGCGTGAGGTCGTTGGACGTGGGGACGCCGGTCTGGCGGTCGGACAGCACCACCGTGGCCGGACCGCCGTTAACACCCTCCTGGGTCACGGTCGCCCAGGCCTTGCCGTTCGGGTCCGAGTTGATCGCGCTGACCAGATCGTCGGCCGATGCACCGGCCGCCAGGTTGTACGCCTGGCCGCCGATCGTGACCGTGTCCGCCGAGCTCGGGCTGTTGAACGTGAATGTCTCCTGGGAGGCGCTGGCCAGCGCGGTTACCCCGATCGAATAGCTGCCCACGACGGCGCCGTTGGCGCTCGCCGCGGTCGCGCCGACCAGGGTCGAGTTGGTCGAGGTGATGGTCTGCGTGTTGGCGAACAGCGACGGGTTGCCCAGGGCCTGGGCGTCGTCGGCCACCGTCTGCAGGGCGGTCTGGATGCTGGTCAGGTTCTTGTTCAGCGCGGTGATGCCGGACTGCTGGTTCTGCAGGTTGGTCACCTGCTGCTGCTGGGCGGCCATCAGGGCCTGGACCACCGCGTTGGTGTTCAGGCCTGAGGCCAGGCCGGTGATCTGCATGGCCGAATTGGAGCCGAGCGAGCTCAACGAGCTCCCGCTGGCGTACTGATTTGAGCTCGTCGCCGACGTGCCCGAGCTGATCCCCTGAGTTGACATCGCTGTCCTGTCTAATCGGCAACTACTTGCTTGGGCTGGAGAGCGGCTGGCCGGACGCGACGTCCAGCGCGGTGCTGGCCGGCACGGTGAACATCAGGTTCCCGTGGACGTCGTGGACCTCGACGCTCAGCTTGCCGGTCGATTCATTGATCTTGAAGCGCAGCTCGGTGCCTTCGGCCTGCAGGTTGTGGTAGGCCTGGTTGGCGACGCCCATGGCGTCCTGTACCTCGGGCGGCGGGCTGGCCGGAATCGTGTCGATGGTCACCGTGTCAGCGGCATGCGCGGCCTGAGCCGGCGCAGGGGCCGAGGACCGGGCCGTCTGGGACGGCACGGGGGCGGGCGTCCTGCCCACCGAGCCAATGTCATAGCTCATTGCATTCCTCCTTGGATGCGGCGGTTCCTACCTATTTCAGCGGGATTCCTTCCCTTCCTAGGTGGGGTAATCGAGCGCCGCGCGGAGAACTTGAGCGGTTCCTTACATTTGTCCAGGGGGCGTTTAGGACGCCGTGAGCACCACCTGGGGTGTCGCCGCGGCCGCGCAGCGCCCGATCAGGTCGCGGGCCGCCGCGCTGTCGGGGTCATGCTCGAGCGCCTCGGCGGC
This sequence comes from Solirubrobacterales bacterium, assembly GCA_019241635.1. Lineage (GTDB taxonomy): Bacteria > Actinomycetota > Thermoleophilia > Solirubrobacterales > Solirubrobacteraceae > Palsa-465. Next base: position 11,072 of record JAFAWR010000297.1, on the reverse strand, counting down.
GAACACCGCGGCGTCGTCGAGCTGGCCGTGGCGCTCGGCCACCCGGGCCAGCCCGAGCAGGGCCCGGGCGTCCGGGCGGTACTCGCAGACCGCCATCCATTCCTGGGCGGCCATGGGCAGGAAGCCTTGGGCGAGGTACATCGAGGCCAGGAGCTCGCGTTGCTCGCGTTCGGGCAGGGCCGAGACTTTGAGAAGGGGGATCAGCCGCTCGAACGTCTCGAAGTCATGGCCCCGAAGTAGCGTCTCGAGGATGACGCCGAGCAGCGGCGTGGCTGCGACGGGCAGGCTATGCGGCTGGGCCGTGGGGTCGCCGGCGAGCGAAAGCCAGGCGGCGAACACCGCGCGCTCGGACGCCGAGACGCCTAGCGTGGCGGCGCGCAGGCTGGCCGACGCGGCGGCCTTAAGATCGCCACCGGCGATCCGGCTCCACAGCTCGATGCGGGCGGCCAGGGCGGCGTAGGGGTCGCCGTCGTCGATCCGTGTGCTTTCGACGGCGGCCTCGGCGTAGCGGCCCTGGTTGAGCAGCGCCTCGGCGAGCTGGACGCGGACCTGGGTGCTCGACGGGCGCGCCTCGAGCACGGCGCGGAACTGGATCTCGGCCGCCGGCATCGCGCCGTGGCGATACAGCGAGCTGGCCAGCACGAACCGGGCAGCCGGGGTAAGCGTCGGCAGCTCGGCCTCGACCTGCGCGGTGACCTGGTCGGGGGCGAGTCCGCTCCGGAGCAGGACCGTGGCGTAGGGATCGATGACGCCGATGAAGTCCGGGTGCTTGGCCACGCACCAGTCGAGCAGCTCGCGGGCCGTCTTCAGGTTGCCGCGGCGCATGTACAGGTCGGCCAGGGCGATCCGGGGACGGTGGGTGCCGGCGCCGACGGCCGCGCCGTAGCGGGCCGGGGCGTCGCCCATCTCGATGCACCGCGTCCAGTAGGCGATCGCGTCATCCTCGCGGCCGAGGGCGAGAGCGGCCTGCGCCTGGGCGTAGACCAGGTCGGTGAAGCCGGGAAAGCGCCCCAAGCCTTCCTCGGCCTGGGTCAGCGCATCCTCGGGGCGTCCGCAGGCGCGCAGCGCGGTGACCAGCCGCTGCACGAGCGTGGGGACGTAGTCGTTGTTCTCCTCACCGCCGGCCTGCACCAGGGTCAAGGAGCGCTGGAACTCGGTCAGGGCAGAGGCGTAGTCGCCGATCGCCGCGTACTCGGTGCCGAGGTTGAAGTGCAGGAACGCGGACGGAGCGCTCTCGGCCGCCTGGGCCTTCAGCAGCTCGAGGTTGCGGCGCGACTTCTCCTTGGCGTCGCGCACCGCGCCCAGATAGCCGTAGTGGTCGACGCGCACCGAGCTCTGCTCGAGCCGGCCGGCCGCGTAGGACGGCAGGTTATGGGCGATCTGCTCATGCAGCCGGCCCTCGAAGCGGTAGGTCGGGCGGTTGCGGAACACGCGCAGGACACTGTTGGTGACCGCGCCGTCGTCACCCGCCTCGCCCGTGAAGCTGGTCAGGGCGAGGTAGAAAGCCTCGCGCCAGGTCCGGCCGGTGAGGGTGCGCAGGCGCCCCACGTCGTCGCCGACGAGGACCTCGTCGGCGTCGAGATACATGATCCAGTCGGTGCTGGCCGCCTCGAACGAGGCGTTACGGGCATCCGCGAACGAGCCCGTCCACGGCCGCTCGATCACCTTGGCCCCGAAGCTCTTGGCGATCTCGATCGTGCGGTCGGTCGACCCGGTGTCGACGATCACGATCTCGTCCACGGCGGGGGCGATGGCGGCCAGGGACTTGGGGAGCATCTCCTCCTCGTCCTTGACGATCATGCAGAGCCCCAGCGTCAGGTTCTGGGCCGGCTGCGCCTTCGGGGCGAGCCGGCGGGCCCGGGCGGCCAGAGCGGGGACCGCGGCGTGCAATGGCCGGCTCGGACGATGGCCCTTGCGCCGCCGGCCGAGCTCTTTGAGGTTTCGTTGGAGGTGGGGAAGGGCCGGGTCGAGGCGATGGGCCGCCTTGAACATCGCGTGGGCGGCGTCGAGGCTCCAGAGCTCGTACAGGGCAACGGCCGCGTAGTTCAGGAGGACGGGCTCGCGGGGCTCCTCCGTAAGCGCCGACAGGGCGCTGTCGGCGACCGCGACGAAAAGCTGGGTGGCCTGGGCCTGGGAGGCGGTCTTGGCGGCGGCGGACAGGCCCTCCTCGATCATCAGCACGCGAGCCTGGTAGCGGGCGTGGCTGTCCTCGTGCTCGGCCGCGCGATCGAACAGCGCGCGGTAGCGCTTCAGATGGTTGATGGCCAGCTGCAGGCGGGCCTCGTCACGCAGCTGGAGGCCGAACGCGCGGCCGGACTGGACGGTGGGCTTGGTCTGCGGGGCGGCCCCGATCTTCAGGCCGCTCGGGCGTGCCGGAGCGTCGCCGGTGCTGCCGGCGGAGTCATCGGGCGTGGATATACCGGTAAGGCGAAGGGCCATTCGAGGGAACCACCTTCCGAGGGGAGGGCTCCCTGTTCATCGGCATGGTGGCGGCGGGCTTTAGGCGGAGGCTTTAGCGGCGGCTCTGACGGCGGGCGCCCGGGGCCTGGGCGTCGAGCCGGTAGGCCCAGGCGAGCGTCTCGGCCACGGCGGTCCAGAGCTCCTCGGGCACGTCCGAGCCGAGCTGGAGCTTGCCGAGCGCCTCGGCCAAGGCGGGATCGTGGCGCACGGGGATGCCCGCCTCGCGCGCGGCGGCGAGGATCCGGTCGGCGACCAGGCCGACGCCGGTGGCGGTTACGCGCGGGGCGTGCTGGCCCTGCTCGTAACTGAGCGCGGTGGCGCGCCGGCGCTCGGGCGGGCGGTCCTCAGGCATGACGCGGTCCCGGGTCAGGCATATACGTCCAATGGCTCGCGGCGAGGGGTGATCTGGACGGTGACCGACCGCCCGCCCAGCGCCTCGGTGAGCGCGTCGCGCAGTGCATCGGCGGCCTCGGTGGCGCTTGCCGCCGCCCCGCCGGCGGCCAGGGTTGCGTTCACGCGCAAGGACTGGGGATCGAGCTCGAAGCGCAGGTCGACCGTGCCGAGTGTCGGGGCGTCATAGGCGAGCGCCAGCACGTGGCGGCCGGTGGCCGATCCGCCGGCGCGGTCAGCATCGTCCTCGCCCTCACCCTCGCGCTCGGTCACCCGCACCCGGCCGCCCCCGGGGAGCTCGACCGCGGCCTGCGCCGGCACGGCGGCCGCGCCCGCCTCGGGAGAGAGCCCCAGCACGACCTGCTCCGGGCTGACGTGGCGCACGACGAGGCGCAGGTCCTCGCCGGCCTCGACTGACGCGGGCAGCTTCGCGTCGATCAGCGCGCCGGCGATGCTGAGCGTCCCGCGGCCGAACCCGTCGGCGCTGACCACGCGCGCCATCAAGGCGCGGCCGGGCGCCACCCGCAGCTCGGTGCCCAGGACGGCCTTGATCAGACGAATGTCCACGGCGATGGGATCCATGCCTCAAGGATCATGCCCCACGGGCGACTACCAAGGAACGATGGATACCGGTCTCTACATCGCAGCGTCCGGGATGCTCGCCCAGCAGGTCCGTGAGGATCAGCTGGCCAACGATCTTTCGAACGCCTCGACGCCCGGCTACAAGACGGATTCCTCGGTCCAGTCGGACTTCGGCGCGATGCTGCTGGCCAACACCTCCACCGGCCAGACGATCGGCGCGCTCAACACCGGCGTCCAGCTCGGCGCCCCCGTGACCAACGTGACCCCGTCGACCCTTCATTCGACCGGGCAGCCGCTCGACTTCGGTGTCGCCGGCCAGGGCTTCTTCGCCGTACGCACCCCGCAGGGGATCCGCTACACGCGCGACGGCCAGTTCCAGGCCAACGCGCAGGGCCAGCTGGTCGACGGGCAGGGCAACCAGGTCCTCTCCCAGAACGGCGCGCCGATCGCTGTCAGCGCCCAGGGCACCGTACCGGGGACATCGATCGGGACGTTCAACATCTCCAACCCCGCCAAGCAGGGCGACAACTACTTCACCGGCACGCCCGGCGGCAAGGCCACCGGCACGGTCAAGCAGGGCGAGCTCGAGGACTCCTCGGTCGACCCGGTCAACACGATGGTCCACATGATGAGCGCGCTCCAGACCTACCAGGCCGGTGAGAACGCGATCCAGACGATCGACTCGACGATGCAGGAAAGCGCCGGGTCGGTGGCTTCACTCGGAGGGTAAGCAATGCTCGAAGGTCTGTACTCGGCCGCATCCGGCATGGAGGCCCAGCAGCAGCAGTTCGACGCCATCTCGGGCGACATGGCGAACCTCGACACGCCGGGCTATCAGTCGACGATCGTCGGCTTCCACGACCTGCTCTACTCGAACGGCAACTACGGCTCGAATGTCGCCACCGGAGCCGGCACCGCCGCCCAGGTCGTCGGCCACGACCAGACCCAGGGCGCGATCCAGCAGACCAACCAGCCGCTCGACGTGGCCGTCCAGGGCCAGGGCTTCTTCGAGGTCCGTCGCTTCGACGGCTCGATCGGCCTCACCCGTAACGGCCACCTGGAGCTGAACGCCAAGCGCCAGCTGACCAACCAGGTCGGCATGCTGGTCCAGCCGCCGATCACGATCCCGGCCGGCGTTCCCACCAACCAGGTGACGATCGCCGCCGACGGCACGGTCGCGGCGGCCGGCAAGAAGGTCGGCAAGATCTCGCTGGTCGACGTGCCGGCGCCCGACGGGCTGGTCGCCGACGGCGACGGCGTGTTCAGCGCCACCACGGCCAGCGGTGCGATCCGGGCCGCCAAGGGCACCACGCTCCAGCAGGGCGCGCTCGAGGGCTCGAACGTGAACCTGGGAGACGAGATGGCCAAGATGGAGACGGCCCAGCAGGAGTACGCCATGGGCAGCCAGGCCATCCAGTACCAGGGCCAGATGCTGTCGATCGCCAACCAGATCAAGCCATGAGCGCGATTTCGGCCTCGAACCTCACCTCGTACGACCCGTCGCTCAACTCGGCCAATCTGGCGATCAACCAGGCCAACGAGCCGGCCGACATTCGCAACGGAAACGCGCAGGCCAAGTCGGCCTACCAGGAGGCGCTCGGCTTCGAGGACATGCTGATGCAGCAGCTCACCCAGCAGCTGGCCGCCACGGTGACCAGCTCGAGCGACTCCAGCGATTCGAGCGACTCGAGCGACTCGTCCTCCGGGGGCATCCTGGGCTCCGATCCCAGCACCAGCGGCTTCGCCAGCATGATCCCGACCGCGCTGACCCAGGGCATCATGTCCGGCGGTGGCGTCGGCGTCGCCGATCAGCTCGCCCGCGCGATCGACCCGCAGATCGGTGAGAAGAAATGATCGAGGTCGCACTCCACGCCGAGTCAGACGCCGCGCTGACGGTCGAGGTGCTCGGCCATCTCGAGGCGCAGCTCGTCGCCGCACGGCGCCTGCTCCAGGTGGTCCTCGAGCAGGGCGTGGCGATCCGCAACCGCGACGTGCGCGGTGTGGTGCAGCTGACCGGCGTCCTCCAGGCCGAGCTCCAGCGCCGCCAGTTGCTCGAGAACCAGCGCCTGATGCTGCTGCAGCGCGCCGGGTCCCGGCTGGGCGTCCCCGGCGGCGCGGTCACCCTGGCGCTGCTCGAGACGCTGATGGATCCCCAGTCCGCCCTGCAGGCCGGGGCCCGCAGCGCCGAGCTGCGCGGGCTGCTCGAGACCGTGCAGCGCGAGCACCACGTCAACCGCGCGCTGATGGGCCAGGAACTGGCCTTTTTGGACCACTTGCTCAAGTTGGCGGGCATGGGCGGCGATGAGAGCTACAACGCTGGCGGCGACCGGCTGGCCACCAACGCGGCCCAGCACACCGGTCACCGGGTGTTCGACCTAGAGGTTTAAGCACGATGACGATCCCCAGCTACTCCGGCCTGCAGACCGCGCTCAGCGGTCTCGAAGCCGCGCAGGCGGCGATCGACACCACGGGCCAGAACATCGCCAATGCGAACACGCCCGGATACTCCCGCCAGGAGGTGGTCGAGACCGAGCGCAACCCGCTCAACATCCAGGCCCTGTCCAGCGTCACCGGACAGGGGTCGCAGCTCGGGCTCGGCGTGGACATCACCTCGATCACCCGGGAGCGTGACCAGTTCCTGGACAGTCAGTACCGCGACCAGAACTCCCAGACCAGCGGCGACAACACGGCCTCGACGCTGCTCGGTCAGGTCCAGGCCGCGCTGGCCGAGCCGAGCGGCAGCGGGCTCTCGACCGCGCTGAACCAGTTCTGGACCGCGTGGAGCGGGCTCCAGAACGATCCCACCAACCAGGGCGCGATGAGCTCGGTGCTCGGGGCGGGTCAGACCGTGGCCCAGAACCTCAACACGCTGTCGGGCGAGCTCTCGACGCTCGAGTCGCAGGTGAGCAGCCAGTACAACACCCTGACCGACGCCACGAGCGGCCCGGTGGCCACCGACGCCAAGCAGATCGCCGCGCTCAACGTGCAGATCTCGCAGGCCCAGACCACCGGCCTCAACGCCAACACGCTGCTCGACCAGCGCGATCAGCTGGTCGACGACCTCTCGCAGTACTCAGGCGTGAACGTCACCCAGCAGTCCAACGGGATGATCAACGTGAGCTTCGGCAACGCCGCGATCGCCGCGGCCAAGGGCACCACCGACGCCACGCCGCTGGTCAACGGCGGCTCGGTCGACCTGACCGACAACCTGACCGACGCCAACCTGAGCGGCTCGGGCGGGACCCTGGGCTCGCTGCTGAACCTCTACGACGCGACCACCGGCAAGGGCCAGATCGCCGGCTACTCGACCACGCTCGACGGCGTGGCCAAGCAGCTGGTGACCACGGTCAACAGCGCGATCTCGACTGCCGACGCGAGCGGCGCCACGGCGCCGCCGTTCTTCAATCCGGCCGGCACCACCGCCGCCACGATCGCGGTCAACTCGAGCGTGACCAGCACCAACCCGCCGTACACGGCGGCCGAGGCCGGCGCGGCGGCGAAGCTGACCGGCGGTGCCGCCGACCAGGCCTATAACGCGTTCGTCACCCAGATCGGATCCAATGTCCAGTCCGCCCAGAGCGCGCAGCAGACCTCGCAGTCGCTGCTCTCGGCGATCTCGAACCAGCGCCAGAGCGTCTCGGGTGTCTCGCTCGATGAGGAGATGACCAACCTGATCAACTACCAGCAGGCCTACCAGGCCTCGGCGCGGGTGATGGACGCGATCAACCAGACCCTGAACACGCTGATCAACCAGGTCGGGGCAGGCATCTGATGATCGGCCGCATCACTCAGCAGATGACCACACAGACGCTGCTGGCGAACATCAACCAGTCGCTCACCCAACTCGACAACACCCAGGAGGAGCTGTCGACGGGCAAGAAGATCAACCAGCCGTCCGACAACCCCTACGGGACCGGCCTGGCCCTGCAGCTGAACAATCAGCTCGCCAACCTGACCAGCTATTCCAACAACGTCACCGACGGAACCGGCTGGACCACCGCGGGCAACGCCGCGCTGACCGACATCACCAACTCGGTGCAGCGAATTCGCGAGCTCACCGTCCAGGCCGCGAACGGCACCCAGACGCAGTCGGACATGTCGGCGGACGCCGACGAGGTCAATCAGCTGATCGACCAGATCAAGCAGGACGCCAACACGCAGTACAACGGCCAGTACATCTTCTCGGGCTCGGCCACCACCACCGCGCCCTACCAGTCGGGCTCGAACGACGCCTACGCCGGCAACACCGGCCAAGTAACCCGGACGATCGGCCCGAACACCTCACTGGCCGTGAACGCCAATCTCTCCTCGGTGCTCGGCACCGGGCAGACCGTCGCGGGGCAGCCGGCGGGCGACGGGCAGCTGCTGAACACCCTGCGCAACATCGCCGACGACATGCAATCGGGGAACTCGAACGCGCTCAGCGCGACCGACCTCAAGCAGCTCGACGCGAACATGGGCTCGCTCAACGGGCTCACGGCCAACCTGGGCGCCACCACCGACCGGCTGCAGATGGCCGCCTCCCGGATCCAGACGCTCCAGGCCAGCGACACGCAGAGCCTGAGCGACACTCAGGACGCCGACATGGCCCAGACCGAGGTCAATTACTCGACCGAGCAGGCCGCGCTGACCGCGGCGCTGCAAGCCGGCGCCCACATCGTGCAGCAGTCGCTGATGAATTTCCTCAGCGGCTAGAGTTCGCCGCCTCAGTGTCGTCGCTCACGATCGAAAGCTCGCGCTTCGGGCAACTCAAGGTCGACTCGGGGTCGGTGCTCGAGTTCCCCGAGGGCCTCATCGGCCTGGCCGGGTCGCGCTACGCGATGATCGCTCAGGACCCCGAAGCGCCGTTCATGTGGCTGCAGTCGCTCGATGACCCGTCGCTCGCGCTACCGGTGACCAACCCGCACCGGTTCTTCGCCGACTTCGCGGTGGAGGTGGTGGACGAGGACGCCGAGCGCCTCGAGCTCGCGACCTCGAGCGCGATGGACGTCTACGTGACCGTACGTGCCGCGCCGGCGCTGGAGGACTTCACGGCCAACCTCAAGGCGCCCATCCTGGTGCGCGCCGGGCAGGCTTGGCAAGTGATCAACCAGGCGCCTGGCTGCGAGCTCCGCGTCCCGTTGTTTCCGGGGCGCGCGGCCGACAGCGCGGCGGCCAACGGCGACTGATGCTGAGGATCAGCCGCCGAGCCGGCGAGCGCATCATGCTCGGCGACAACACGGTGATCGAGATCCTCGAGGTCCGTGGGCAGACCGTGCGGATCGGGATCGACGCCCCGCGCTCGGTTCCGGTCTACCGCGAGGAGATCTGGCTCGAGGTCAAGAAGGAAAACCAGGCTGCCGCCGAAGCAGCGGCAGCCGGGGACCTGCCGGAGTTCCCCACGGCGCCGCCGTCAGGCGCCGCCGGCTCGTCCTGATCAGGCCACCTCGCTGAACAGCTGCTCGTCGACTTCCAGCTCGGCGCGCAGCTTCTTGGTGATCGCGCCGTGGATCTGGCAGACGCGGCTCTCGGTGACGCCGAGGATCTCGCCGATCTCGCGCAGCGTGAGGTTGTAGACGTAGAGCAGGACGGCGACCTTTCTCTCGCGCTCGGGGAGGCGCTCGAAGGCCTGGCGGAAGCGTGCCTTGGCGTCCGAGCGCATCGCGGCGTGCTCGGGGTCGTAGTCACGATCATCGGAGTGCAGCGTGTCGATGCGCTCGATCGTGGTGTCGTCCTCGGCCAGCACCACTGTGTTCAGCGAGCCCACGTGGGAGCGCGCGATCTCGTCCTGGCGGGTGATCAGGTCGTTCTTGGAGATGCCGAGCGACTCGCTCAGCTCCTCGCGGCTGGGCTTGCGGCCGTACAGGCCGACGAATTGCTCGTTGGCCTTGCTGATGTCCCGATCCCAGCGGCGCAGCGAGCGGGGAGCCCAGTCGTTGCGGCGAAGCTCGTCGAGCACGGCGCCGTGGATCCGGGTCCAGGCGAACTGCTCGAGCGTGGCGCCCTTGTTGGGGTCATAGCGGTCGATCGACCGGATCAGGGCCTCCAGGCCGCACGAGATGAAGTCCTCCACCTCGCAGCGGGCGGGGATCTCCCGCGCCTTCTTGTAGACGATGTACTTCACCATCGGGGCGAAGGTGAGGACCAGACGGTCACGGATGCGCTGATCGCCGGTCTGCTTGTACTGCGTCCACAGATCAAGCGTCTCCTGGGCCGACATCCGTCCGGGCTTGTCCTTGACTTTCGGCATTTACGGGACTCCGTATTCTCGAGGGAAATTTGCCGCCGGGCTCAAGTTCCGGCTTGCGAGAATGACATCGGCGGATGGGGTCAGAGCTACATCCGCGATGGTCCGCAACGGAGTCAGTAGTAACCCGCAACGTGGCGCGCAATACCTCCAAAATCCTCCTGCTCCGTGGCATCAACCTCGGCCCGCACAAGCGTGTGGCCATGCCCGAGCTGCGCGCGGCGCTGACCGAGGCCGGGTTCGCGGACGTGCGGACCTACGTGCAGAGCGGCAACGTGGTGCTCGCGAGCCGTGCCTCGCCGGCCAAGGTCGGAGCCGAGGCCGAGCGGGTGATCGCCGAGCGCTTCGGGTTCGACGTCGACGTGATCGTGCGCACGGCCGATGAGCTGGCCGACGTCGTGGCCCGAAACCCGCTGGCCGATGTGGCGGTCGATCCCAAGCGCTACCAGGTCAGCTTCCTGGACGCCGAGCCGGACCCCGCCGCGCTGGAGAAGATCGCGGCTTTGAAGGCCGAGCCCGAGCGGCTGGTGGCGATCGGACGCGAGCTCTACGCCTGGCACCCCGACGGCATCGGCCGTTCCAAGATGTGGAACAAGCTCGCCGGCGCCGGGCTCGGCGTCCGGGCGACCGCGCGCAACTGGACCACCGTTACCACGCTGCTGGAAATGGCGTCATGACGATGTACCGCTACGTGATCGCCGACGTGTTCACCGACACGCCGCTTCAGGGAAACCAGGTCGCGGTGTTCACGGACGCCACCGGCCTCTCGACCGAGGTCATGCAGCGCACCGCGCGAGAGCTGAACCTGTCCGAGACCGTGTTCGTCCTGCGCTCCGAGCATGCCCATCTGCGGGTGCGGATCTTCACGCCCGCGATCGAGCTGCCCTTCGCCGGCCACCCGATCCTCGGGACGGCGTTCGTGGTCGGCCGGGCCATGGGCTCGCCGGTCGTCCGCTTGGAGACCGGCCTCGGCGTGGTTCCGGTGACTTTGACTCGGCCCGACGGCGGCGGCGATCCCGTGTATGGCGAGATGGAGCAGCCGATCCCGTCCCTCGAGGCGTTCGAGGCGGCCGGAGAGCTGCTGAGCGCGCTGGGGATCTCCGCGGATCGTGACGGGCTCCTGCCGATCGAGGGCTACCGGAACGGCCCCTTGCATGTTTACGTGGAGATGCCCGACGAGGACGCGGTGGCGGCGCTCAGGCCCGACATCGGCGCGCTGGAGCGCCTGGGCACGTATGGGATCAACTGCTTCGCGGGCTCGGGCGAGCGGTGGAAGACGCGGATGTTCGGGCCGGCGCTGGGAGTGGCCGAGGATCCGGCCACCGGGTCGGCGGCCGGGCCACTTGCGGTTCACTTGGCCCGGCACGGGCGGATCGACTACGGCGCCGAGATCGAGATCGTGCAGGGCGTCGAG
>JAFAWR010000295.1 GCA_019241635.1 Solirubrobacterales bacterium | reverse complement strand
CATCGAGCGCCTGGATGGCTTCCCGCCTGGCCTGGCCCAAGCGGTCCTGCACATCATCCTCAGCCATCACGGCTCGCTGGAGCACGGCAGCCCGGTCGTCCCCTGCACCCGCGAGGCCACGCTCGTGCACATGATCGACAACCTCGGCGGGCGCCTGGGCAGCTTCGATCGGCTGGAGAAGGAGCTCCCGGTCGGCCAGCTCTGGTCGGCCTACGACAAGGCTTTGGGCGGAGGGGCTTACTTCGCGCCGCGGGCCGGGCTCGATCGCGAAGCGGCCTGATCGCGCCTTCGCTACGCCCCGCGACGAAGTCCTCGCAAAAGACCGCAAATAGCGTTCCAGTACGGAGCGCCGGGGTCTTCTCCGGACCGGCCCAACTACAGTTGAGGCGGGCATGGCTAAAGACACCGAGAAGCTGATCCGCCAGCTGTCGCTGATCTCCTATCTGATGGCGGAACGGCGTCCGGTCACCGCGCAGGAGATCCGGCGCGACGTCGAGGGCTACAGCGCGATGAACGAGGATGCGTTCGCGCGGCGCTTCTATGCCGACCGCTCCGAGCTCGAGGCGCTGCGTATCTACCTGTCGGTCGAGAAGCCGGTCGACGGCCTGGTCGAGCAGGAGACCTACTCGCTCGCCCCCGAGAACTTCCACCTGCCGCCGATCGAGTTCACCGACCAGGAACTGGCCGCGCTGCACACGGCGCTCCATCTCCTTGACGGCGAGTTCGCCTACGCGGAGCCCCTGCGCCTGGCCCTCCAGCAGATCTCCTGGGGGCGGCCGAGCCCCCTCAGCGCACCCGAGCAGCACACGGTGGCGCTCGGGATCACCGGCTCGGCCGGGGGACACGAGCTCTCCCAGCGACTGGCCAAGATCGAGACGGCGATCTTCCGCCGCAAGACGATCGTCTTCGACTACTACACGATGGAGCGCGGCGAGGTGGGGACCCGCCGGGTCGACCCCTACCAGCTGCTCTTCCAGGCCCATCAGTTCTACCTCGTGGGCTACGCGCATGAGCGCAAGGCGATCCGGGTGTTCCGGCTCTCGCGGATCCGCGGCAAGGTGGGCTACGCGACCAAGGCCGAGCACGACTTCCAGCGGCCCGCCGAGTTCGACCCCCGGGCCTACGCGGGCCGGATCGACTGGCAGTTCGGCGACCCCGTCGGTACGGCGGAGGTGTGGATCGGCCGCCGGATCGCCTGGCAGATCGAGCGCCACTTCGGCCGCTACGGCGAGGTGCGCCCGGGCGGCGCGGACGGCGATCTGATCTTCGTGACGCCCTATGCCAACGCCCGCCAGCTGATCGCCTGGGTCCTCGGCCTCGGCGAGCACGCCCGGATCATCGGGCCGCCCGAGCTGGCCGACGAGCTTCGCGAGCGGGTCGATCTGCTGGTCGAGCGCCACGCCGGCGACCCCCAGCTCGCGCCGGCCGCCTCCGGCCCCGGCGGCGCCGACGACTCCGGCCCCGCCGGCGTGGCCGACGCCGGCAACGGTCATCACCCCGAGGGGGCGATCCGTCCCGAGCGCTTCGCGCGGCTGGTCACGCTGGCCAGCATTTTGATCGAAGCCGGCCGGGCCGGAGACACCGTTAACGCTCGTGAGCTCGAGCAACGGCTGAAGGTCTCCGAGCAGGAGCTCCGCGAAGACATCTCGGTGCTCAACCTGGTCAACTTCGGCGCCGGCACCTACGTGCTCTACGCCGAGCTCGGCCCCGACGGCACGATCGAGGTGGAGCCCGAACCCTACGGTGACTCGTTCGCCCGGCCGGCGCGCCTGCTGCCGGTCGAAGCCAAGGCGCTCATCGCCGCCATCGATCTGATCGGCGAGCACATCCCCGAGGGCTCGCTGGCCTCGGTACGCGAGAAGGTGGTCGGCGCGCTCGGTGAGGACCCCGTACACGAGGGCCTTCAGGTTGCCGCTCCCGGGGGCGACGATGCCGAGATCGCCGCGGTCGTCTCGAGCGCGATCGCCCAGCGGCGGCTGCTCTCGTTCGAGTACTACAAGGAGAACGAGGACGAGTTCTCCACCCGAACCGTCGAGCCCTACGCGCTGATCAACGGCCGCGAGGGCTGGTATGTGGCGACGTTCGATCCCTCGCGCGAGGACGTCCGCCACTTCCGTCTGGACCGGTTCAAGTCGGCCGCGGTGACCGAGGAGTCCTTCGAACCGCGCGCCGATGTCGATCCCGCCGCCGACGTGGACGGCTGGCCGCGCACCGGCGAGGTGCCCGCCTCGCGCCGCGCGCGGGTGTGGATCTCCCCGGAGCGCGCCCGCTGGGCCCGCGAGGAGCGCACGGTCACCGCCGAGCTCGCCGATGGCGCGGTGATCGTCGAGCGCGGGTTCGCCTCGCTGCGCTACCTGGTTCGCGACGTGCTCAAGGAGGCCGGCGATGCGGTCGTGCTCGAGCCCGAAGACGCGCGCAGCGCGGTCAGCGAGGCGGCCGAGACGGTCCGCGCCGCCGCCACCGCACTCACCGCCCGCTGAGCCGATCCGAGCCCGCGCAGCACAAGCTGAACGCCCGGCCCGGTACGCTGCGCGCCGATGCAGCCCCTCAAGGGACTGATTCTCTCCGGCGGCAAAGGCACCCGCCTGCGCCCGATCACCCACACCAGCGCCAAGCAGCTGGTGCCGGTGGCCAACAAGCCCGTGCTGTTCTACGCGATCGAGGCGATGGCCGGAGCGGGCATCGATCAGGTGGGGATCATCATCGCGCCCGAGACCGGCGAGGAGATCCGGCGCGCGGCCGGCGACGGCTCGCGCTTCGGCGTCCAGCTGACCTACATCCTCCAGGACGAGCCGGCCGGTCTGGCCCACGCGGTGTTGACCGCCGAGCCGTTCCTGGGCGACTCGCCGTTCGTCATGTACCTGGGCGACAACCTCCTCCAGGGTGGGATCGAGGACCTCGTGGCGGCGTTCCGCGATCACCAGCCCGAGGCGCTGATCCTGCTCACCCCGGTGCCCGATCCCGAGTCCTACGGGGTGGCCGAGCTGTCCGAAGGGGCTGTGGTGCGGCTGGTCGAGAAGCCCC
>JAFAWR010000266.1 GCA_019241635.1 Solirubrobacterales bacterium | reverse complement strand
ACCCGCGTCCCGTTGGTGCAGATCGCCACGCTGCGCGAGATCATCGTGTAGCGCGACGCGAGCTCCGGCTGCTCGGCGATCGCGGTGCACACCCGGGCCACGCCCGGGGTGTATACGTCGCGCATCTCCTGCACGGTGCGGACCGGGGATCGCGCGTCGATCCGCAGCTTCCCGCCGGTGTGGCGCAGCAGCGCGCGATCCTGATGCCAGAGCACCCGCACGTCGTCCAGCGCCCCGACCAGCTCCGCGATGCGCGCCGCCTGGTCGGTGTCGCGCACCTCGATCGTGATATCCCGGACCGAGTGCTCGCGCCCCAATGAGACGGTCACGACATCACCGATCAGGCCCCCGCCCTCGGCGATCGCCCCGGCCACCCTGGCCAGCTGGCCGGCGTGGTGGGGGATCTGAACGCGGTAGGTGCAGTCGAGCATGTCGTCCTCCCTCCCTCCCTCGTAGAGCGCGGTTCGCGCAAGGGGTGTATTTATCACGCCATGGCACCCGGCCCACCATCGCCCGATCCGGTCCCGCCGCTGCGCCGGTTGTTCCCCGAGTCCGATCGTCTCAGCGTCCACGACCTGCTCGCGGACCTAGAGCTCGAGTCCCGGGCGCCCGTGGACCGGCCCTACACGCTGGTGAACTTCGTGGCCAGCGCCGACGGGCATGCCGCTTTCCGAGGCCGCTCGCGCTGGCTGAGCGACGATGCCGACCGCGATCTGTTCCACGGTCTGCGTGAGCACGTCGACGCGGTCATGGCCGGCACCGGGACACTGCGCGCCGAACGCTACGGGCGCATCGTGCGCGATCCCGAGCGCCGCCGTCGGCGCGCCTCCTCGGGTCTGACCCCCGAGCCGCTCGCGGTGATCATCAGCCGCAGCGGCGACGTTCCTTCCGACATCCCCCTGTTCTCCGATCCCGGCTCCCGCGTGGTGGTGTTCACCTCGGCCGCATTCGACACCTCCAACCTGGCCGCCGAGGTCAATGTGGTCCGGCTCGACCGCGGCGAGCTCACGCTGACCACGATGATGCGCCGGCTGCGCTCGGACCACGACGTCCGTTCGCTGCTCTGCGAGGGCGGCCCCACGCTGTTCGGCGCGCTGCTCCAGGAGAACCTGGTCGATGAGCTCTTCCTGTCGCTGGCGCCGAAGCTGACCGGAGGCGGCACCGCGCCGGCGATCACCGCCGGACCAGAGCTTGCCGAGCTACGCACGATGTCGCTGGTCTGGGCGCTCGAGCTCGACGGTGCCCTGTATCTGCGTTACGCATTGCGCACCTGAACCGGTTCACCAAATTTGGTTAACCGTTTCACCTCGAATGGTGAACCGGTTAACCCCGCGGTTACTTACCTACCTTTTCACGAAGTTAATAACTGCTATGTCAGAATGACACCGGTGACGTCCTCGCTCGCAGCCAGCGCCTCACGCACCGGGGTGGAGATCGTCGAGGCGCTGGAGGAGGCCCGCGAGCGAACCCTGGCCCTGGTCGCGTCGTTGTCCACCGCCGACCTCGAGCGCGTCCACTCGCCGCTCATGAGCCCGCTGGTCTGGGACCTGGCCCACATCCCCGCCTACGAGGACCTGTGGCTCGCGCACCGCTTCGGCGGGCGTCCGCTCCTGCGCGAGGATCTCGCCGCCACCTACGACGCGTTCGAGACTCCGCGCGCGGCGCGCGGCGACATCGAGCTGCTCGGCGCCGCGCAGGCGCGCGAGTACCTGTCGGAGATCCGCGCCCGGACCCTCGAGGTGATCGACGAGCGCGGCGTGGGCGACGGGACGCTGCACGAGATGGTGCTTCGACACGAGCACCAGCACAACGAGACGATGCTTCAGACGCTCCAGCTTGCCTGCCTGAGCGATTACGAGCTCGCCGAGCGGCGGCCGCTGCCGAGCGCGCCGGATCGGTCGTACACCGGTCTCGAGACGGTCGAGGTGCCCGCCGGCCCCTGCACCCTCGGAGCGGACGCTCGCGGCTTCGCCTATGACAACGAACGTCCGCGCCACCGCACCGACGTGCGCGGCTACCGGATCGGGCGCACCCCAGTCACCAATGCCACCTACCTGACCTTCGTCGAGGGTGGCGGGTATCAGCGGCGCGAATGGTGGTGCGACGAGGGCTGGGCATGGAAGGAGGAGTACGACATCACCCGACCCGCCGCGTGGACTGCGGACCTCGCGGGCGAATCGAGGCTCGGCAAGCTTCTGCCACTTCATCCCGACCGGCCCGTCATCCACGTCTCCTGGTTCGAGGCCGACGCCTTCGCCCGCGCGCACGGCGCTCGCCTTCCCACCGAAGCGGAGTGGGAGAAGGCGGCGACCTGGGATCAGGAGAGTCAGGTGGCGCGGCCCTACCCGTGGGGCGACGAGCCCCCAACGCCGGGCGTCCACGCCAACCTCGACCAGCTCGGTTGCGGGAGCGCGCCGGCCGGCGCCCATCCCGAGGGCGCCTCGCCGTACGGCTGCCTGGGCATGCTCGGCGACGTGTGGGAATGGACCTCGAGCGGCTTCGATGGCTACCCCGGCTTCGTGGCTCATCCCTACCGCGAGTACTCGGAGGTGTTCTTCGGCGGGGGATACCGGGTCCTGCGCGGCGGCTCATGGGCCACCCGCTCGCGCGTGGCCAGCCCCACCTTCCGCAACTGGGACTACCCGCAGCGCCGGCAGATCTTTGCCGGACTGCGCATCGCGAGCGACGCATGAGGACGGTCGCCCAGACCCCCGCGATCAGGATTGACTCGCTGCTGTCCGAGACCGACGAGCGCTCGCTCGCCTACGACGTGCTCGACGGACTGACCCGCCCGTTCAAGGAGATCCCCCCTAAGCACTTCTACGACGCGCGCGGCTCGGAGCTGTTCGAGCAGATCTGCGAGCTCCCCGAGTACTACCCGACCCGGACCGAACGCGAGATCCTGCACGCGCGCGCGTCCGAGATCGTCGAGCGCACACACGCCGGCGAGCTGGTCGAGCTCGGCTCGGGCTCGGCCGAGAAGGCGCGGATCCTGCTCGCGGCGATGTCGAACGCGGGCACGCTGCGCCGCTACGTTCCCGTCGACGTGTCCGAGGCCGCGCTCGAGGCGGCCGCGGTCGAACTCGTGGACGAGTTCGAAGAATTGAACGTGCACGGCGTGATCGGCGACTTCGAGCGCCACCTCGACCGGGTGCCGCGGTCGCGCAGTGAAACGCCGCGGATCGTCGCGCTGCTCGGCGGCACCATCGGCAACTTCCCCCCGGGGACACGCCGGCGGTTGCTGCGCGAGGTCGGCAAGCTGCTCGCCCCGTCCGACCGCCTCCTGCTCGGCACCGATCTGGTCAAGGACCCCCGCCGGCTCGAGGCCGCCTACGACGACTCGCAGGGGATCACCGCGGAGTTCAACCGCAACGTTCTGCGCGTCATCAACCGCGAGCTCGACGCCGACTTCTCCCCGGAGGCGTTCGAGCACATCGCGTTCTACGATCAGGCCCGCGAGTGGGTCGAGATGCGCCTCCGGGCGACGCGGCCGTGCAGCGTGAGGGTGACCGGACTCGGCCTGCGCGTCGAGTTCGCCGCGGGCGAGGAGCTCCGCACCGAGATCAGCGCCAAGTTCACGCGCGAGCGCGTCGAGGCCGACTTCGCGGCCGCCGGGCTGAGCCTAGAATGTTGGTATACGGACAGCGACCGGCTTTTTGCAATGTCGCTCGCCCGTCGCGTATAGGGTTCTCGCGTAATGCAGATAGGAGGTAGTGGGGCGCTCGTCGCGGGCGGCGCGTCGGGCCTGGGCGAAGCGACCGCCCGGCGGCTGCATGGCGACGGTGCCCAGGTCGTGATCGCCGACCTCAACGAGGAGCGAGGAGTCGCGCTGGCCGGCGAGCTGGGCGAGCGGGCGAGCTTCGTGCGCACCGACGTCACCGACGCCGACTCGGTGCAGGCCGCGGTGAGCGCCGCCACCGGGCAGCCCGTGCCGCTGCGCGTCGCGGTGTCATGCGCGGGGATCGGCTGGGCCGGGCGCGTGGTGGGCAAACGCGGCGTGCACGACCTCGATCCGTTCGAGACAGTGATCCGGGTGAACCTCATCGGCACGTTCAACGTCATGCGACTGGCCGCCGGCGCGATGGTCGAGAACGAGCCGACCAGAGGCGGTGAACGCGGAGTGTGCGTGAACACCGCATCGATCGCCGCCTTCGACGGGCAGATCGGCCAGATCGCTTACGCCGCCTCCAAGGGCGGGATTGTCAGCATGACTCTTCCCGCGGCGCGCGACCTCGCGCCGGTCGGCGTGCGCGTGTGCGCGATCGCGCCCGGCACGTTCGACACGCCGCTGTTAGGCGCTCTGCCCGAGCAATCCCGCGAGGAGCTCCGGCGCGTCGTGCCGTTTCCCTCACGCTTCGGACGTCCGGACGAGTTCGCCGCGCTGGTCACCCACATCGTCGAGAATGAGATGCTCAACGGTGAGGTGATCCGGCTCGACGGCGCGCTGAGAATGCCTCCCCGTTAACGACTAACCCTCCACATTTGTTCGAGTGCTGGCATCTGGATGGTTACTGCGGGGTAGCATCGCGTCATCCAGGAAGGGAGACTCTGTTGGCGCTCACCATGCAGGGTGGTGAACGGCGACGAGCGTCTCGCGATGAGACGTCGCCAGGACGGCCATGACGGGTCGGCCACCGAAAACAACCAAACGAGGGGCAGCTGAGCGTCTCGAGCGCCGTCGAGCGGCGATGGACGTCGCCCAGCCGGAGGGATTCGGCAGCTTCGAGCTCGATTTGAAAACCGGGGACGCCCATTACTCCGACGGGCTGCGCCGGATTCTCGCCGTACCCGACGAGCTCGCCTTGACGCGCGAGCTGTTCTACGAGCGGATCCATCCCGAGGATCGCGAGCTGGTGCAGAGCGCGGAGGAGAGCGCCCGACACGACGGCGTGCCGCTGTCGTTCGAGATCCGCGTCCGCGGTTTCGACGGAGTCGAGCGGGTCATCCGCGGGCGCGGCGAGAGGATGCTGGCCGGCCGGCGGACTCCCGCGAAGCTGTCGGGCACGCTCCAGGACGTGACCGAGGAGGCGGCGGCTCGCTCGGCGCGCGATCTGCTCAGCTACGTCGTGCAGTCGACCGGCGACGCGATCATCACCAAGGCGCCGGACGGGAGCATCACCAGCTGGAACCGCGGCGCCGAGCAGCTCTACGGCTACAGCGCGGAGGAGGCGATCGGTCGGCCCAGCGGCATGACCGAGACCTCAGAGCGCGCCGGCGAGTGGCAGAAGCTGCTCCAGACCGTGTTCTCGGGGCAGTCGATCGACAACTTCCAGACCGAGCGGGTGCGCAAGGACGGCCGGGTCATCTCGGTGTCGCTGACCGTCTCGCCGGTGACCGATGCCAACGGCCGGATCGTGCAGTGCGCGATCATCGCCCGCGACATGACCGAGCGGGTGCTCTACGAGGAGCGCCTGCGTCACATTGCCGACCACGACCAGCTGACCGGCCTGTTCAACCGCCGTCGCTTCGACGAGGAGCTCAAGCGTGAGCTCGCCCGGGCCGGTCGCTACGCCGAGCACAGCGCGGTGCTGAGCATCGACATCGACAACTTCAAGGGCATCAACGACTCCGCCGGACACGCCGCCGGCGATGCCGTGCTCACGCACGTCGCGCACGTGCTGAACGAGCGCTCCCGGGCCACCGACGTGGTCGCGCGATTGGGCGGCGACGAGTTCGCCGTCCTGCTCTCTGCCGTCGGCGCGCAGGAGGCCCGCAGCGCGGCCGAGCACCTGCTGGCCGAGATCCGAAGCACACCGGCGCTGTACGGCGGAAAGCCCTTCCGGGCCACGGCAAGCATCGGCGTGGCCACGTTCGAGTCAGACGACGCCACCGCGGGCGAGGTCCTGGTCAACGCCGACCTGGCCATGTACGCGGCCAAGACCTCGGGCCGCGACCGCGTCGTCATCTACACGCCGAGCGAGGCGCGCAAGGCCCGCGCGATGGCCAAGCTCACCTGGTCGCAGCGCATCCAGGACGCACTCAACCGCGACCGGTTCGTGCTCCATCTGCAGCCGATCCTCGAGCTCTCGACCGGGCAGATCCAGCACGGCGAGCTGCTCCTGCGTATGAAGGGCGACCGCGGCAAGCTGATCGCCCCCGGCGCGTTCCTGCCCGCCGCCGAACGCTTCGGCCTGATCCACGCCATCGACCGCTGGGTGGTACAGCGCGCGATCCAGCTCATGTCGGACACGATCGAGAGCGGACCGCGCGTGGGCATCAACCTGAGCGGCGAGTCGATCGTCGGCGACCCCCTCCTGCTCGAGATGATCGAGCAGGAGCTCGACCGCTCCTCGGTCGATCCGTCCAAGCTGATCTTCGAGGTGACCGAGACCGCGGCGATCGCCAACATGCCCGAGGCCACCCAGTTCGCCCGCGGGCTGACCAGCCTCGGCTGCAGCCTCGCCCTGGATGATTTCGGGACCGGCTTCGGATCCTTCTACTACCTCAAGCACCTGCCGGTCAGCTACGTCAAGCTCGACGGCGAGTTCATCCAGAACCTCCCCCGCTCAGAGGTCGACGAGCACATGGTCAAGGCGATCGTCGGCGTCTCACAGGCGCTCGGGATCAAGACG
>JAFAWR010000324.1 GCA_019241635.1 Solirubrobacterales bacterium | reverse complement strand
GAAGCGTTCCTGGACTCGCTCGCCACGAGCGAGGAGGAGCTGGCCGCCGAGCCGATCGCCCGCGCGGCATAGACGACACGGGCGGCTCGACGATCCGCGCGGGCATACACGACCTCGCGGCCTCGGAGGACCCGCGGGGGCGATCAGTCCCCCGGGCCCGCCTCGATCGTCCGCCGGACCTCGGACAGCCGGGGTTGGCGACCGAAGCCGGTGAGGATCCAGGTCGCGCCGGCCTGCGCCCACACTCCCGCGTCATCCCCCGGCTCGATCTCGATGACCAGGTCGAACGCGCCGGCATCGGCCGGCCGCTGCGCGGCGATCTCGCCGGACAGCTCGGCCAGCGCCTCCGGCCCCGGTAGCTCGATCGGGAAGAACCCGTCCCAGGCCAGAGCCCGGGCAAGCGGCCGCCGCCGCGGCCATCGCCCCGCCACCCAAACCGGGATGCGGGGCTGCTGCACGGGAGGAGGCTCAAACTCCCCGGCCCAGAACGAAGCCAGGCGGGCCAATCCCTCGTCGAGCAGCCGCGCCCGCTCGCGCGGGTCGCTCACCTCTCCGAAGGGTTCGAGCTCGCCGTTGTTGTCGCTTCCCAGGCCCACGCCGAGGGTGAGCCGGCCTCGAGACAGGTGGTCGAGCGTCACGGTCTCGCGCGCGAGCTTGTGCACCCGCCGGCGCGACAGCGGCGTGACCATCGGGCCGATCCGCAGCCGCTCGGTGCGGGCGGCGATCGCGCTCATGGCCACCCAGCAATCGAGTACCGCGCTGACCGGCGGGCGATACCGGATGTGGTCCCACAGGAACACGCCGTCCCACCCGCGCGACTCGGCCGCCACGGCGAGCTCGACCAGCCCATGCGGATCGGCCAGCTCGTCAAAGGGCGCCAGGAACAGCCCGCGCTGTGGCCGGCGCTCCGGCGACCCCTGCATCGACGAACTCATCCTCCGAAGCTTGCCGCATCGCCTCGCCGGCCGGCAGCTCGCCGGTCGGCAGCTCGCCGGCCGGCAGCTCGCCGGCCGGCAGCGCCCCGGCCGGCAGCACGCCGGTTCGAGCCACACGCGAGTACAACGCCGCGCTCCGCTTGGGCAGGCGCCGCTGCGTGCCGAAGTCGACGAAATACAGCCCGAACCGGCGCGAGTATCCGCGCGCCCACTCGAAGTTGTCCAGCAGCGACCACACGAAGTGACCGCGCAGATTGACTCCGTCCTGGATGGCGCGCCAGCTGGCCTCGAAATGGCCGCGCAGGTACTCGACGCGCTCGAGGTCATCCACCACGCCTTCCGGGGTCACGTAATCATCGGCCGCGCAGCCGTTCTCGGTGATGTAGAGCGGCAGGCGCGGGGCCTCGCGGTCGAGGGCCAGCAGCGTGTCATACAGCCCGTCCGGCTCGACCAGCCAGCCCATGTTGGTCTTCGGAATCTCCGGCGGGGCGTAGTTGACAAACCCGGGATGGCCGGGCAGCGCGCTCTCCCCGGCGCGCAGGTCGTCCCAGTCGCCGGTCCGGACGTAGTACGGCGAGTAGTAGTTGACCCCGAGGAAGTCGATCGGCGCGCAGATCGTCCTCATGTCGCCGGGCTCGATCAGCTCGGCCCGTGGCAGGAGCTCGGCCCGCGCCGCCTCCGGGTAGGTCCCGTGGAGGACGGGCTCCAGGAAGATCCGGTTGTGCTCGGCGTCGAGGACCGTCGCGGCCTCGAGCGCGTCCTCGTTCGCCGGGCGGACCGGGTGCACATCGAGCGAGATGCCGATCGGAACGCGCCCGCTGAGCGCCCCCCGCATCGCCCGCATGGCCAAGCCGTGGCCGAGCAGCAGGTGGTGGGTCGCCGCGGCGGCCAGCGCAAAGTCGGTCTTGCCCGGCGCGTGTGTGCCCACCCGATAGCCCTGGTGGGCCACCTGCTGGGGCTCGTTCAGCGTGATCCACATCGCCACCTCGTCTCCCAGCGCGCGCGCGAGCAACTGGGCGTAATCGGCGAAGCGCTCGGCGGTGTCCCGGTTGGCCCAGCCACCCAGGTCCTCGAGCGCCTGGGGGAGATCCCAGTGGTACACGGTGGCCACCGGCGCGATGCCGCGGTCCCGCAGGCCGGCGACGAGCGCGCGGTAGTAGTCGAGTCCGGCCTCGTTGACGGTCCCGCGGCCGCTCGGCTGGATCCGGGGCCAGGCGATCGAGAAGCGGTAGCCGCCGACGCCCAGCTCGCTGAGCAGCGTGAGGTCTTCCTCGACGCGGTGATATGAGTCACACGCGATGTTGCCGGTGTCGCCGGCGTGGATTTGCCCCGGGGTGTGGGTGAAGGTGTCCCAGACCGAGCGACCGCGGCCGCCTTCATCGACCGCGCCCTCGATCTGATACGCCGAGGTGGAGGCGCCCCACAGAAAGTCCGGCGGAAACCGGCGTCCGGCCGACGCGCCATCGCTCGATGTCGCAGTCATGTCTTCTCCTTCGTGAATTCGAAAAGGTTGGCGCGCGAGGGGTGGCGCCCGCTTCCCGGGGTGAGAGGAGGCACGGGAAGCGGACGCCGGTGATGCGCGACGGCTAGCTCACGGGCCGCAGTCGCAGGATCACGACCTCGTTGGTTGGGGCATTCGGGCTCCCCGACTCGTACGGGTTGCTCGCCGAGGGCCAACCGGTGAACTTGCCGGTGTTGTACTCGTCGAACACCACCCCGTAGACAGTGGGGATGATCGGCAGGTTCGTGGCCACGTACTGCTCGATCGGGGCCACGTCAGCCTGCTGCTCGGCGGCGCTGTTGGCCGACGCCAGCTTGGCCAGCTGCGCGTCGACGTTCGCGTCCTTGAGGCGCTCGAAGTCACCCGCCGCGTTGCTCGTCGCCTGGGCGCTGTTCAGCCAGTCGTTATAGAGCTGATAGGGGGAGACGCTGGTCTGCGACCAGTGCGCGGTGAGCTGGAAGTTCCCGTCGGCCAGATCCGAGGACCATGCGGTCACCGACTGTCCGACGAAGGTGGCGTCGATGCCCGCTTTGCGCAGCCAGCCGGCGATCATCTGGTCGCCGGTGGCGTAGTCGCTGAACGACGACGGGTTGGTGATGTCGATGGTCAGCTTCTGTCCGGACTTCGTGCGGAACAGGCCGTCGGAGCCGAGCACGTAGCCTGCCTGCTGGAGCACCTGCTTGGCAGCGGCGATGTCCGAATGCGCATTGAGCGTCGAACCCGCGACCGACGGCGAGAGGAATTGCTGGAAGATCGGCAGGGTCAGACCGCTGGCGTTGGCCACCGGCGGTTCGATGCCGCCCTCCGCCTGCTGGCTCAGCGCGGTCCGGTCGATGGCCAGGCTGATCGCCTTGCGCACGGCAAGCTGGTTGGTCGGGAACTTGTTGAGGTTCGGCTCGAGGCTGTTGGTCTGAACCGGCGGGAACCACACCTGATGGCTGGGGTGACCCGCGACGTACACCTGCTGAACGCCGGGGATGAAGTTGCCGCCCCAGTGGAGCTGGTCAGTTTGCAGGGCCGCCAGCGCCGTGTTGGCCGACGCATAGGTCGGGAACTGCACGACCCCGACCGCGGGCTTCCCGCCCCAGTAGCTGGGGTTGGCCTTCAGGGTGATCCCCTGGGCGCTGAACTGCGAGACCGCGTAGGGACCGGTGCCGACCGGGTTCGGATCGGCGTACTTGCCGGGATCGCCCACCTTGCTCCAGATCGACTGCGGGACGATGTACACCTGCCCCGCGATGTTCTCCAGGTTTGCGTACTGGGGCGAGGCGAAGTTGATCGTCACCTGGTTGCCGCTCGAGCTGACGCTCGAGATGGCGATGCCGGTCGTGTTGACGTCCGCGTACTGCTTGAGCATGTTGAACGTGAACGCGACATCGGCCGCGGTCATCGGCGTGCCGTTTGACCACTTCACGCCTGGGCGGATCGTGAATGTGATCGATTTGCCGGCGTTCGACCAGCTGTAGCCGGTGGCCAGCCAGTTGTAGTACTGGCCGGGCTGGATCGCGTTGGTCTGGAGCAGCGGCTCGTAGACCAGCGAGGTGGCGCCGAGCAGCGTCGCCGCCGACGATTGGATGAACGGGTTGAAGTTCTGGGTGATCGCGTTCTGCTGGCTCGATTCGACCGTGAGCACGGCACCCGAGTTGGTGGCGTTCGAGACGTTCTTGGCGTTGACGGTTGAGCTGTTGTGCGAGCTGCCGCCGCAGGCGGCGAGCAGCGCGGCGGTGCCGAGCACCGCGCCCGCGGCCAGCAGGCGTCGTGGGTTGATCCGGCTTTTCATCGAGGAGCACACCTCTCTCTGATAAAAGACTCGTGTCGCGTATGTAGATATGCACGTCCCGGGTGTAGGCCAGGGTCGTGTCACGTATGTGGACGGTCACGTGCCCCCGGGTGAGGCCGGGGGCGCGGGCTTTAAGCGCCCGCGCCGATCACTTCATGGCGCGGTCCTCCTTCCGGCCCGGAGCTGGCGGCCGAACGCGTCGGGATCCGGCGCCGAGGCGATCAGCAGCCTCGTGTAGTCGTGGCTCGGAGCTTGCGTCAGCGCCTCGGCCGGGCCGCGCTCGACGATCTCCCCGCCGTGCATGACCAGGATCTCGTCGGCGAAGTAGCGCGCCGAGGCGATGTCGTGCGTGATGTAGAGCACGGCGAGGTCGAGCCGGGCCCGGAGCTCCTCGATCAGATCGAGCATCTCGAGCCGGATCGAGACGTCGAGCATCGACACCGGCTCATCGGCGAGCAACACCCGCGGCGCGGCCGCGAGCGCCCGGGCGATCGCCACTCGCTGGCGCTGCCCACCCGAGAGCTCGTGGGGGTAGGCGTCGCGGTACTGCTCGGGCGGTGAGAGGCGGACCTGGTCGAGGAGCCCGTCGAGCTCGGCGCCGTCGCGGCCGTGCAGCTTGAGCGCGCGCGTAAGGTGGTAGCGCACCGTGTGCAGCGGGTTCAGGGAGGCGAACGGATCCTGGAAGACCATCTGCACGGTCTCCTTGTAGCTTCGAAAGCCGCGCCGGGAGGCCGGGTCGATGACCTTGCCGTCGAGCCGGATCTCCCCACCGGACCGCTGCTCCTGGCCGGCCAACAGGCGCGCCACGGTGGTCTTGCCCGAGCCGCTCTCGCCGACCAGCGCGGTGATCTTCCCGCGGCGCAGCTCGAACGACACGCCGGCGACCGCCTCGACGGCGACCCCGCGCGCCAGCCGGTAGCTCTTGCGCAGATCAGCCGCCTCAAGCACGACCGCCCCGGAGCTCTCCCGGGCCAGCGCGGCCACCGGCGCGGGTGCCGGCGCCGATGCGGGGCTGGCGTCGAGCCGCTCGGCGCTGACAAACGGGCAGGCGCTCACGTGGGCGGGCTCGACCGGCGTGAGCGCCATGTCGATGGTCGCGCACGCATCGGTC
Organism: Solirubrobacterales bacterium; assembly: GCA_019241635.1. Classification (GTDB taxonomy): domain Bacteria; phylum Actinomycetota; class Thermoleophilia; order Solirubrobacterales; family Solirubrobacteraceae; genus Palsa-465. The sequence continues at coordinate 2,432 of JAFAWR010000324.1, read as the reverse complement.
GAGAAGCGGCAGCGCGGGACGAACGGACAGCCGGTCAGCGCGCCACGCAGGTCCGGGGGCGAGCCCGGGATCCCGGTGAGCTTCACGCGCGGTCCGCGCAGGCGGGGAAACGAGGTCAACAGGCCGCGTGTGTAGGGGTGCGACGAGCGGACGTGGATCTGCTCGCGGGTGCCGGACTCGACCGCTCGGCCCGCATACATGATCACCACGCGGTCGGCGATCTCGAGCAGCAGCGACAGGTCGTGGGTGATGAACAGAACCGAGAAGCCCAGCCGGTCCTTGAGCGCGAAGATCTCGGCCAGGATCTCGCGCTGGACGACCACGTCGAGCGCGGTGGTCGGCTCGTCCATGATCACCACCTCGGGCTCGGCGGCCAGTGCCATCGCGATCATCACGCGCTGGCGCATTCCGCCCGAGAGCTCGTGCGGGTAGCTGGCCAGCCGGGTCCGCGGGATGCCGACCATCTCGATCAGCTCGACCACCCGGTCGTGGCGCTGCTCTCTGGTCAGCGCGAGGTGGGCCCCGAGCGCGTCGAGCATCTGGTCGCGCACGCGGAGCACGGGGTTGAGCGAGTTCATCGCGCTCTGGAAGACGATCGCGATCTCGCGCCACCGGAGCCGGCGGAGCTGCTCGGGACTGGCGGCCAGGACGTCGACGCCGTCTGTCTCGACGCGCCGGCCGTGATAGCTGACCGAGCCGCCGGTGATCACCGCGGGCGGGCGTAACAGGCGGACGGAGCCGTAGGCGAGCGTCGACTTGCCGCACCCCGACTCGCCGGCCAGGCCGACGACCTCGCCGCGATGAAGGGTCAGGTCGACGTGGCGGACCGCGCGGACATCGCCGGCTCCCGAGCGGTAGGCGATCGAGAGGTCTTTTATTTTGAGGATGGGTTCAGGGGCCGGTGAGCCGGCGTTCTCCGCCATCGAGCGAGCTGTATCGACTCCCACGCTCACGACCGCTCCGTCGGAAGCTCGCGGAGCACCGGCGTCGGGTCGGCCGGCCGCCATGAGCGGGAGCCGGCGCGGCCCGTGCGGCCGGCGCGGGCGGCCGAGCGCAGGCGCGGGTTGCCGAGTTCGTCGAGCCCGAAGTTGAGCAGCACCAGGCTCATCCCGAGCAGCGCGACGAGGATCCCCGGCGGCGCGTACCACCACCACGCGTTCAGCTGGACCGCGTTCCCGCCCTGGGCCCAGTAGAGCATCGTCCCGTAGCTCCAGCTCGAGAGGTTCGAAACGCCGAGGAAGGCCAGCGCCACCGAGGTGAGGATCGCGTAGAGCACCGTGCCGACGAAGCTCGCGGCGATCAGGCCGATCTCGTTGGGCAGGATCTCGAAGAAGATGATCCGGACGCTCGACTCACCGGACTCGCGCGCGGCGGCCACGAAGTCACGGCCGCGCAGCGACAGGGTCTGGGCGCGAATCACCCGCGCGCCCCACGGCCAGCCGAGAACGCTCAGGACGATCGCGGTCGGGAGCTCGCCGGTGTGCGGCAGGTAGCCGAGGATGACCACGAGCAGCGGCAGCGCGGGCAGGACCAGGAACACGTTGGCCAGCAGCGAGAGCCCGTCGTCCGGAAGGCCGCCGAGGAAGCCGGCGGATGTCCCGATCACCACCGAAAGCGCGGTGGCGATCACCCCGGTGAGCAGGCCGAGCACGACGGTCGAACGGGTCCCGGAGAGCAGCTGGGAGAGCACGTCCTGGCCGGTGGCCGTGGTGCCGAGCAGGTGCGAGCCGGTGGGTCCGTGGGGAAGGGCCTGGCCGATCGTCGTCGCGGCCGGGTCATACGGCGCGATCCACGGACCGATGATCGCCACGACGATGAACACGATGAGGATCGCCGCTCCCACCTTTGCCTTGACCGGGATGCGCCGCAGGGCCTCGCGCCGGCCGGCTGTGATGACCGTGGCGGGAAGCTGGGCGTCCGGCAGGGGGTCGGCAGGAGCGGCGAGGGCACTCATCAGAATGCCGGCCTCGTGCGGGTTCGGGGGTCAGCGATGAAGTAGACGATGTCGGCGATCAGGCACGCGGCGAGCACGGCGAGCGAGATGACCAGGAAGATCCCCTGCAGGAGCGGGAAGTCGTCCGAGGTGACTGCGTTGTAGAGAGTCAGGCCGATGCCGGGATAGGAGAAGACGATCTCCATGACCAGCGCGCCGGCCACCACGAAGCCGAGCGACAGCGCGAAGCCGGCGAGGTTCGGGAGGATCGCGTTGCGAGCCGCGTAGGTGAACATCACCCGCCGCGGCGAGAGGCCCTTGGCCTGCGCGACCAGCACGTAGTCCTCGGCGATCGTCGTGATCATCACGTTGCGCATCTGCAGCATCCAGCCCGCCATCGAGGTGACCACGATCGTGAACGCGGGGAGGATCGAGTGGTAGATCGCGCTCGAGATGAACGACCAGTCCCATCCCGGCGCCAGGCCCAGGGCGTACCCCT
>JAFAWR010000100.1 GCA_019241635.1 Solirubrobacterales bacterium | reverse complement strand
AGTGCTTCCTCGACCGAGTTGCTGTCACTCATGTCGGCGTGAACCGCGGTGGCGTTCGGCAGGTCGCCGATGACCTGCTGCGCGCGCTCGACCGAGAGATCGAGCGCGGCGACGATCGCTCCCTCCTCGCCGAGCCTTCGGCAGATGGCGGCGCCGATTCCCGAACCGCCTCCGGTGACCGCCGCCACCCTGCCCTCAAATCGTTTCGTAGCCATGTCGTCTCCTGGTCTCGGTAAGCCTCGGCACTTCGCTCCGCGCGGCGAGTCCTGAACTTACCTCACTTCAGTTTAAGTTTGGCAAGACTGGCTTCTGGTGCGCGGCGGGCGGCCCGGCGGTCCACGCGGTGCTCGCCGGAATCCGCGCGCCCGAGTAGAAGGCGACGTACCGGGCGATCTCGCCGTCGGGGCTGATATGTCCGGTGCTGAAGAACGTGCCGCCGTTCGGGATGCCCTCGATGACGCCCTCGACGAACATCCGCTTGCCCTGCTGCCAGAAGTCGGTAACGATCTGCCGAGCCGGGCTCGGTCCGCGGAGCTCGGCGAATCCGCGCCGGAGAGCGTCGCGGCCCTCGAACAGGACTCGCTCCGTGCCACCGGCGTACGGCGGGTGGGAGTACAGCGTGTTGACGGTGAAATGCGAGGCCGCCTCGTTGAAGCGCGAGCTCATCAGGTCGGCGAAGTACCGCTCGAGGATTGGGCGCCCGGCGGGGGCGGCTTCCGGGGTGTCCGCCTCGGAGCGCGGGACCGTCGCTGTGGCGTCGGCGCCCAAGCCCGGCACCAGCGGCGCGCGGAGCCACACGAGCCGGGACACCGCCCCGCTGGGTCCGTAGCTAAGACCGATGACGCAGGTCTCGGGATCGCCAACGCCGTGGCCGTGGTCGTGGCCGTGGCGAACGATTTCGGCCCAACACGCATGGTCAGCGTGCACGGTCGCAAGAACCGTGAGGCCGGACGGCGCGAGTCGGCCGAGCGCCTCGGCGGTGGCCTCGGCGCCGCGCACCGGTTCCACCGTGGCGGTCAAGCCCTGCTCGGGACTGGCCAGCCAGCCCCGGACATCGGGGGCCAGGCCCGGCTTCCCCGTCCGGCTCGAACCCTCCACGAGAGCAAGGACATCCTGGAGGCCGACGACCTCGGCCGCCTGAAGTGAAGTCATGTAAGCATGCTAGTGGCCGGCGCAAAGCGCCCTGGCCCGGCGGTCCGGGTGCCGGGGCACGACGCGGGCGGAAAACCTGGCCTAGGAGGCCATCTGGTACTGCGCCTCGGAGGCCAGCGCGCGGCCGATCTCCTCGGCGGCGCGGATCATGCGGCGCCCCTGCCGTCGGACCCGCTGGGCCTCCGGCGTGTTCCAGCCGACCGGATTCGCCAGCCGTTCGTGGCCTCCGTCGAGGAGATCCTGGGCGATCGTCTCGAGCAGGGGCCTGGGCGCAGCCATTCGAACCTCGCCCGATGGCTCGCCCCAGGCGAGGGTCTCGAGCTGGTCGACGCACAGATCGAGGACACGACGCAGGCGGGCCGCGTCCTCGCGGCTCGGAAGCGGCTCGGCAAAGGGCCGGTCGAACTCGGCGGCGAGCTGGATGCGCAGCGCCCGGGCGACCTCCCTGGCCAGCAGCGGGCTCAGCGTCACGCCGATCCGTTCCTCATCCCGTGGCCGGGATGGCGGTGTATGCATGTCCCTCTCCTCTCTTCCCGGCCGGGCGGCTGTCGCGGACCGCGCGGTACCGAGTCGGGCCATAGTATTCCCAGAGCCGGATTCAGGTCAAACGGAGGGATCGCCGGTCGCCCTGGGCCGGAGTCGCCGGCCGCGTGGGTCGGCATGCTGACATGCCGGCCGCACGCCGCGTCTCGGCCCCGCGGGGCGTCGGCGCCTGCGCATATCATTGGCCCGCGTTCGTTCGCTCCCGCGAGGAGACACTTTGCCGCCCACGCGGTCAGGTCCGAAATCCAGCCGAAGCAACGCTGCCGCCGGCACGTCGTCGCGGAGCAAGCGCGACGAGATTCTGCGCACGGCGACCGCGTATTTCGGCGAGAACGGCTATGAGGCGACCAAGCTGGCCGATGTGGCGGCGGCGGTGGGGATCGGGTCGACCGCGCTGTATCACTACTTCGAGTCCAAGCTCCACTGCCTCTACGTGATCATGGCGGACGCCCTCGAGTTCTTCCACAGCGAGTTCGAGCGGGAGATGAGCGCACACGAGGACTACATGGATGCGCTCCTCGCGGTGCTCCGGAACTCGTATGACCTGAGCGATCAGGACGTGCTGCGCAACCGGGTTCTCGTCGCGGAGCAGGGGATGGTCGGCGTGCCGCGGACATCGCCTCGGGAGGAGGAGGCCCGCACGCTCGCCCGCGCGCGCATCCGTGACGTCGAGTTCGCCTGGGCGACGTTCCTCGTGCGTGGCATGGAACAGGGCCTGGTGCCGGAGGCCGACCCACGCCTGCTCACGCGCGCACTGCTCGGGCTGTACAACAGCATCTGGAACTGGTACCGCCCGCGCGGCTCGGTCAGCCTGGACGAGGTGCGGGAGTTCTTCCTTCGCCGCCAGCTTGCGGTGCTCGGTCTTCCGCCTGAGCTGGCCGACGGCGATCGGTCGGCTCGGCCCGCTGTGGATGGGAAACGAGCCACCAAGCCGCGCGCGGCGAGTGGGACGCGCGGGCGCCGGCGGTCCGCCGGCTAGAGACGCCCGAGTCTCGGGGATCGCGGGCGCCGTTTCCCGGCC
>JAFAWR010000055.1 GCA_019241635.1 Solirubrobacterales bacterium | reverse complement strand
GAGGGTTACAGCTCGACCTCTCCAGCACAGACGACCTCGCCCGACGAGCGTGATGGCTCCGCCGACCACGCACCGACGAACAGGCCGCATGCTAAAGCAAGCTATGGCAAGGATGACGCAGCTATTGGAACCGCCGGCGTCAGCGGTCGTAAGTGGCGATGACGCGCAGCGACAGCCCGGTGAGAATCAGACCCAGGCCCACGATGACGAGCGCGGCGACGGCGAGCTGGCCGAGCACCCATCCGTTGATCACGAGCGAACGCAGTCCGACGATCACGTAGCTGACCGGGTTGATCCGCGCGAGCGTCTCCATCAGCGGGGACAGGCGATCGAACGGAACGAAGTTCGGAGTGAGGAACAGCAGCGGGAAGAACAGCAGGAAGCTCGACTGGGTCGCCTGGACGTTCCGCGTGCGCAGCGCGACGAGCAGCCCGAAGCCGGCGTAGGCGACGCCGAACATCGCCGAGAGCAGCACGATCACGAGCGCGCCGGCCACGCCGGTCTGGATGCGGGCGCCCAGCGCGATCCCCACGAGCAGGACCAGGGCCGAGGTGGCGATCCCTCGGACCAGGTCCGCGGTCAGCCGCCCGAAGATGATCGAGGAGCGCCGGATCGGGGCGACGAGCAGCTTGTCGAAGTACCCCAGGTCGATCTCGGTGACCAGCGCCAGCCCGGAAGTGGCTGTCGCCACGGCGAACATCAGCGAGACCGGCAGCTGGAAGGCGACGTAGCCCTGCCCCTTCAGAAACGGAGTGGTGCTCGGGAACGTCTTCGAGACCTGCCCGATGTTCACCACTAGGAAGAACAACGGGATGAACAGGGTGGGGATCGTCGCCTCGGGATAGCGGATGATCTCGCGCGTCGCACGACGACCCAGGAGCAGAACCTCGGTCATGTACTCGCCTCCGCGGATTGCTGGGCCGACTCTTGGCCTTCCAGCCGGCGCCCGGTGGCCTTGAGGAACACGTCGTCGAGGGTCGGGCGAGCCACCGAGATCGGGCCAGTCGGAATCTGCTCGCGCTCCAGACGCCGCACGATCTCGGCGATCGAGGCGGCCCCGTCCTCGACGTACAGCGCGATCCCGCCGGGCTCGACCATCACGCGTTCGAGTCCCGCGAGCCCGGCCAGCGCCGTCTCTGTGGCGGTGGCGTGGTCGCCGTTGACCGACAGCGATACGACGTCGTGGCCCATCTCGGCCTTGAGCTGCTCCGGCGTGCCCTCGGCGACGATCTGGCCGTTGTCGATGATCGCCAGCCGGTCGCACAGCTTGTCGGCCTCCTCGAGGTATTGGGTGGTCAGGAACACGGTTGAGCCGCCGTCGTTGATCCGCCTCACCTCGTCCCAGATGGTCAGCCGCGAGGCCGGATCGAGCCCGGTCGTTGGCTCGTCGAGGAACAACACATCGGGGGAGTGGACCAGCGCGCTGGCGAGATCGAGCCGGCGCTTCATTCCGCCCGAGTAGGTCTTCGTCCGTCGGGTCGCCGCCTCGGTCAGGCCGACGAGTTCGAGCAGCGCTTCGGCGCGTTCACGCGCGCGCTCGCCGGTGATGCCGTACAGCCCGCATTGCAGCTCGAGCAGCTCGCGACCGGTCTGCACCGGGTCAAGGCCGATCTCCTGGAGTGCCACACCGATCCGGCGTCGCACCGCAGCGGCGTCCTTGACCACGTCGAGGCCGGCCACGGTCGCGCTGCCCGCGGTGGGCGGCAGCAACGTGCAGAGCATGCGGACGGTCGTGGTCTTCCCCGCGCCGTTGGGTCCGAGGAAGCCGAAAACCTCGCCCGCCGACACGGTCAGGTCGATGTCGCGGACCGCCTCGATGCCACCCTTGAACGTGCGCCTCAGTGCGCGAGCGGCGATTGCGGCGTTGGGGGCGTCGTGGTTCATGGAGGCTCTGCCGCTGGGTGACTGGGGATCGGTCTGGAGCGTCATGGTGCGGGAGGTTAGAAACGAACGCGGTCAGTCCGTGTCCTCTTTGCAGGCATAGGACCGACCGGCGGCGGCAAATTCATCGGACCCGGCGATGCGTGCGAGAGCCGCGACTATCCTGAGGCGGCGATGGCCCCGGACCAGGACCGGCCCTGCGAGGACATCCAGGACCTCGCGGAACAAGTCGAGCAGCCTGCCGCCCGGCTCGCCCGTCTGCGTGGCGCCGTCACGCGGCTGGACAGAGAGCCGGCGTTGCTCTCGGCTGCCCGGGGCATCCGCCGCCGGCTGCCTGGGGATGAGAAGTTCGGCGATCCGCTGTCGACGGCCGGGCGCGCCCCGGTCGAGGTGATCGCCCGCGGCGTCTCCGCGCTCCAGCCGGGTCGCCAGAGCGTGGCCAAGGAGCTCGGACTGTCGGCGCTCCAGGTCTGGCAGTCGGTGTCCGAGGCGACCGGTCGCGGTCGCGGAGACACCGAGATGGCGCTCCTGTTCACCGATCTGGTCGGGTTCTCGGCCTGGGCGCTGAACGCAGGGGACGCGGCCGTGCTCGAGCTCTTGCGCGAGGTCGGAACCGAGGTCGAGCCGGTGATCGCCCAACGCGGCGGGCGGATCGTCAAGCGGCTCGGCGATGGCCTGATGGCCACATTCCTGGACGCCGAGGAAGCGGTCGATGCGGCCCTCGATGCTCAGGATGCGCTCAGCGAGATCAAGGTCGACGGCTACACCGTGCGTATGCGCGCCGGCGTTCATTGGGGCCGTCCGCGCAAGCTCGGTGGCGATTATCTCGGCGTCGATGTCAACGTCGCCGCGCGGGTCACCGCCGCGGCCAAGGCCGGGCAGGTGCTGGTCTCCGACGCGCTGCTGGCCAGGATCGACGGCCGCGACGGCGTGCGCGCGGGTCGAGCCAAGCGTCTGCGGGCGGATGGGACGCCCGCCGGGCTGCGGGTAGCCGAGGTTTTGCGCACCTAGTGCCGGCGATCCGGCGCTTTGGCCCGGATTCCTGCTGATTGCAGGTTTTCTTGCAGGGCCTATCCGGCGCGGCCATGAAGCCGGGCGGCGTGTTAGCCTGCCCGCCGCCTGGATCCATGTGCGCAGACACCTGCGCGTCTCGCCGCCAGACACCCCGAGACGCCGCTGAAGCAATGCTGATTCGACGGAGGCCACTCACCCATGCCGCGTGCCCGCTGCTGGCCGCGCTGGTGTGCGCCGGCGCCGTCGCGCTTCCCGGGCTCAGGTCCACGCCGGCCCGAGCGGCGAGCATCGGCTCTCTGCAACAGCAGATCAGTGCCGGCCAGGGTCACATCTCCTCTTTGTCGGGCACTGTCCGCGCCGCCTCGGGCCGGGTCGGAGGGCTAGATGCCAGCATCGCGGCGCTGGCCAGCCGGCTTGCCCGCATCCAAGCTGACCTCGACGCCAAGCGCGCTGAGCTGGCCAAGCTCCGCTCCGAGCTGTCCACCGCCCGGGTCCGGCTCGCCCAGCTCGAGGCCTACGACGCCCACGCCGAGAGCGTGCTCGCCCAGCAGCTCGTGGCGAGCTACGAGTCCGACAACCCGAACGTCGTGACCGTCGTACTGAGCGCGACCGGCTTCAGCGATCTGCTCGAGCGGCTGACCTTCATGCAGCGGGTCCGCAAGCAGGACATCGTCATCATCGGCCAGGTCAGGGCCGCCCGCCGCGCTGAGGCGGCCGAGGCAACGCACTTGGGCAAGCTCGAGGTCCGCCAGCAGAAGCTCACCGCGCAGGTGCTCGCCGATCGCAACAGCCTGCTCCAGACCAGCGCCGGCCTCGAGCGCCAGCGGGCGGCCGTCGCGCGCTTCCGCGACGCCAAGGCCAGCGAGCTGGCCAACGCCCGGGATGAGGTCTCCCGTCTCCAGCACCAGCTCTCCCAGCTCGAGGCCGCCCAGGCCGCGCTGGCCGCGAGCTCGAGCAGTTCCTCGGGCGCGAGCTCCGGCGGCAGCCTGAGCCCGGCGATCGCGCCCAGCTCCGCACCGGTGTCGAGCGGCGGCTTCGTGTTCCCGCTGCCCAAGAGCGCGGCGTCCTCGCCCGGCTCATGGTCGCCGGATCAGGGCGTTGACATCTCCGCGCCGGGCAACACCCCCGAATACGCCGTGTGCTCGGGCACCATCGTCCTGCACGGCATCGGCGGCTTCGGGCCCTGGGCGCCCGTGCTCCACTGCGACGGTTCCCTCGACGGCTACAGCTACGTCTACTACGGCCACGCCGGGCCCCTCTACCAGCTCGCCGTCGGCACCCATGTCGGCGCCGGCCAGGTCATGAGCTCCATCGGCCCCGGCATCGTCGGCATCTCCACCGGCCCGCACCTCGAGATCGGCTTCGCCGACTCCAGCGGCTCACCGATCGGCTCCGGGACCGCCGGGACGATGCTGTCCCTCCTGCAGGCCGCCTACAACGGCTAGCTGCCCGAGGCGCGCCGCATCGCGCGCGGCTCCGGTTGTACCTCCAGACGGCCGCCCAGCAGCCGGGCCAAGCTCACCGCCGCGAGCAGGCTGAACACGACGGCGCTGGAGACACACCAAGAGCAGATCGCATGGATCGTGAAGACTTCGCGGTACGTGAGGTAGGCGCTGAAGGTGAACGCCACGAGCGAGAGCGCTGACCCACCGACCAGTGCGCGCTCGCTGCGCGAGCAGGCACTGACGAGCACCGCGACATAGCTGAGCAGGCCGAGCAGCGCGACCGGAATCCCGGCGAGATAGGCGTACCGCGAGGTCTGAACCGTCTCGCAACCGTGTGAAATGCCGCATACGGGGTGAAGCCCGGCGTAGTGCACATAGGTCAGATAGCCCGCTACTCCGATACCGAGCGTGGCCAGCGCTCCCGTGGCGCGCCGGAGGGCCTCGTCGCTCATCTCGCGCCGCCGAGGAGCGAATTGAACTCGTGTGCGAACGGGGCGGCGGTCAGGCTGGCAGGCTGGAACACGCGGGGTGGAGCGCCCGCGCGGCCGACCAGGAAGGAGGGGGTCGCGTCGACCCCATCAGCGCTCGCCGCGGCGTTGGCGGAGCCGAGCACCGCGGTCGCCTCCGGCGTCTGGCTCGCCCGCTCGGCCTGGACGGCGTCGAGGCCGGGTACGGCGGCGAGCAGGCGGTGCAGGTAGGTCTCGGTGATGTAGCCGCTGTTCTCCTCGCCCTGATTTAGATACAGCAGGTCGACGAAGTTCCACAGCTTGTTCTGCTGCTCAGCGCCGGCTGCCACCAAGCCCGCACGCACGGAGTCGGGCCCGATGAACGACAGGTTGCGGAATTCGATGCTTACTTTGCCGGGGCGGACATATTGGGTGATGAGCGACGGGAGCGCCTGCGTGGCGAATTCGTCACAGTAAGGACACTGCAGGTCGGCGAACTCGACCATGCGCACGGGGGCGTTCGGCGCACCCAGGACGAGTCCGTGCTGCGGAATTCCCGCGAGCAGT
>JAFAWR010000106.1 GCA_019241635.1 Solirubrobacterales bacterium | reverse complement strand
CCTGCTCGGCGACCGGATCCGATTGACCGATCACTTCCTTGACCCGGGGGTCTTCATCCGCTCGATGGCCAGCCGGGGAGCCCTTGGAGGACTCAGCGAGGCCTCGCTCCAGGCCGCGCTCCTGATGGATGCCGCCGGGCGCGATGTGATCATGCTCGAGACCGTGGGGGTCGGCCAGGCAGAAGTCGACATCATCGACCACGCCGATACGGTCGTGCTCGTGTTAATGCCTGGGTCGGGTGACTCGATCCAGGCGCTCAAGGCGGGCGTGATGGAAATCCCCGACGTGATCGTGGTCAACAAGGCCGACCACCCGCTGACCGACACGATGGTGCGAGAGATCAAGAACGTGCTGGCACTGGGCCCGCAGAAGGGCTGGAAGGTGCCGATCGTCAAGACCGAGGCGGTCCGCGACGAGGGCGTCGAGGAGCTGGCCGAGAAGCTGGCCGAGCACCACGCCTACGTCGAGGCCGAGGGCACGCTGTCCGAGCGCCGGCGGCGCAACCTGATGAACGAGGTGATCGGGCTGGCCGCCTTCCGCATGCGCCGGGAGCTCGAGGCCTCGATCCGGGAGGATCCGGAGGTCCAGGAGCTGCTCGACCGGGTGGTGGCCCGCGAGATCGATCCCGCCAGTGCGGCGACGACCGTGCTCGAGCGCCGGGCGCAGGAGCTCGCGCGGTGAGCGAGGCGCTCGCGCCGCCGTTTCTGGTCGCCGCGCTACTCGTGTGCGTCGCCGGCGTCGTCAAGCTCCGCTCTCCACACCGCGCCGCGGCGGCGCTCCAGACGTCTCCGTGGGCGATCCGCGGGCTGGCGGTTGGCGAGGTGTCGCTCGGAGCCGCGTGTGCGCTGGCCCCGACCCGGCCGCTCGCGGTCGCGCTGGCGGCCGTCTACGGCCTGTTCTCGCTGCTCGCCGTCGTCCTGATGCGACGCGGGGTTCCGTGCGGGTGCTTTGGAGATAACGACTTTCCGGTGTCGCTGGCCCACGTGACCGCCAGCGAGCTACTCGCCGCACTGGCCCTCGGCGCGGCCCTCACCGGTCCGCGTGGCCTCGAGTGGGCGCTCGATCAGCCGGCGGCGCTGCTGCTTGGGATCGCCGGCGCGGTGTACGCCACCGTGCTCGTGTACACGCGGCTGCCCGTGGCCTGGGCGGCCTGGAGCGGCGAATGAGCGGGATCGTCGAGGCCCTCGGCGAGCGGCTGGCCCGGCGAACCTCCCGCCGCGGGGTTCTGTCCAAGGCCGCCGTGGCCGGGGCCGCCTTCGCGGTGGCGCCGGTTCGCTACCTGATCCGGCCCGGCACCGCCTGGGCGGTGATCAGTCCCCAGGACTGCCCGCACGGGACGAAGTGCACGGACGGGTACACCGCCTTCTGCTGTGAGATCGAGCAGGGCAATAACGTGTGCCCGCCCGACACCTACATCGCCGGCTGGTGGAAGTGCACGAGCTACCGGGGCCACGGCCTGTGCGCCGGGCAGGGGGCGCGCTACTACATCGACTGCAACCGGGTCCCCGGCACGGTGTTTCCGGGCGGCTGCCAGTGCGCGCGCGGCGACTGCCACAACCGGGCGGTCGACTGCAACCACTTCCGCTACGGGCAGTGCAACACCCAGGTCGCCGGCACCACCGAGGTGGTCTGCCGGCTCGTGCTGTGCCGCAATCCGGCCACCGTCCCCGGGATGAACTGCAACGCCACCGAGATGGTCGACAACCGCACATGCACCCACGAGAACCCATGTCTGCAGGGGCTCGCCAAGCAGCTGCCCGGGGGAGGGGGCGCCTAGGGTCGTGGTGGCGATCGTGTCGATCGAGACGGTCGTACTGGTGCTGCTTGTGGTGCTGGTGGCGGCGCTGCTGCGCAGCCACGCCGAGATCCTCCGCCGCCTTGGGCCCGACGGGACCCGCTCCGAGCGCGAGGGGGCGGGCTTCGGCCCCGACGGGGCCGGCGCGCCGCGGGTGCCGGCTCCGCGTTCGGGGCTCCGGGCGGACATCGACGCGCCCGAGCTGGCCGGGACCACGCTGGCCGGGGATGCGCTCAAGCTGTCGCTCGGCGGGCCGCCGACGTTGCTGGCCTTCCTGAGCAGCGGCTGCACGAGCTGCGTCGGCTTCTGGGAGAAGCTCGGGGAGCGCCGCCCGGTGGCTGGCCTGGACACGGTGATCGTCACCCGCGGACCCGAGCGCGAGCAGCCCGGCAAGCTCCGCAGACTGGCACCGGAGGCGGTCCCGGTGGTGATGTCGAGCGGCGCCTGGGAGGACTACGACGTGCCCGGCACGCCGTACTTCGTGCTCGTCGAGGATGGCGCAATCCGAGGCGAGGGCGTCGCGACGACCTGGGACGCGCTGGCCTCCTTGGTTGGCGACGCCGTCGAGGAGCAGCGCGGGGTCGACGAGCGGCTGGCCGCCGTCGGCATCGGTCCCGAGCATCCCAGCTTGTTTCCAGGAGGCCGCGGCTGACCGCGGTCCTGATCGTCGGGGGCGTGGCGGCCATCGCCGGCGCGGTGGCCGCCGCGTGGTCACCGTGAGGAGAGTCGATGCTCGCGAGCATCACCCCGCTCGGTGAGCGGGGCCGGCACTCCCGGTGGGCGGTCACGGTGGGGGCGTTCCTGCTCGGTGCCACCGCGGCGGGCGCCGCCGCCGGCGCGATGCTTGGGGCGCTCGGTGCGCTCGTGCTGCCGAGCGGGCATGCCGAGATGCGGCTCGGCGTGCTCGCCGCGGCGTTGGCCGTGGCCATCGCCCTCGACCTGGCCCCGCGCGCCGTGCCCGGTCCGCGCCGCCAGGTCGACGAGCGCTGGCTCGACGAGTTTCGGGGCTGGGTCTACGGCCTGGGCTACGGCGCCCAGCTGGGGCTTGGGGTGACCACGATCGTCTCGAGCGCCGCGACCTATGCCGCGTTCCTGGCCGCGCTCGAGGCGGGCGGCGCGCTCGCGGGAGCGGTCGTGCTCGGGTGCTTCGGCGCGGTGCGCGGCCTCACCCCGCTCGTGGCGGCCGGGGTGCGCGCCCCGGATCAGCTGCTCGCGCTGCACCGGGGCGTGGCGCGGTGGCGGACGCCCGCCCGGTGGGTCACGGTGGCCGGGCAGGCCGGTGTGTTCGTGTTGGCGTTGACCCTGGCGCTCGAATGACCGTCCTGGAGGCGCACGGGCTGCGGGTTGAGTTGCCCCGGGGCTGGAGCGGTCGCGTGTTCAAGCGCGACGCGGGCGGGGCGACCCTGCACGCCGGCGACTTCCGGCTCCCGCTGGAGGACGGCGAGTTCGGCGACCGGAGCACGTCGACGATGCCCGCCGGCGCGTCGTTCCTCGCGCTCACCGAGTACCGGCCGGGCGCCGGCCTCGAGCCCGGGCAGGGATTGTTCGCCCCCCGGCGGGTGCCGACGACGCTCGATCCGACCGCCCTCAGCTCTCGCGGACTGGCTCATCCGCGCCCCGGCCAGGCTGGGACGCAGCACTTCTTCACCGTGGCCGGCCGGCCGTTCTGCCTGTATGTGGTGGTGTCGGGGCCGCGCTCAGAGCGCCGGCGCCAGCTCGCCGTGATCGGCCACGTGCTGCGCTCGCTGCGGGTTCACCCCGCGGCGGGCTCACCCGTGTAGCGCGCGGAATCGTGCCCGAGCACGCCGATGCACGGAGTCAGGTTGATTCGCTGGGCGTTCACGTAGGTCGCGCTGATCGCGCTCGCTGCCCCCGCGGTGACCGCGGTGACCCGCACGGCGATCCGGAACGGGATCTCCTCGCCCTGCGGGTACACCCGGGCCGTGCAGCGCAGGGGTGCGTAGAAGGCCCCTGATCCGGCGTAGGTTCCGGCTCGCGTCCACTGGAGGGTGAGCGTGTCGGTCCCGGTCGCTCGGCCCCGGACCAGGCGCACCGTCGTACACGGTCCGGTCGAGCACTCGGGCGTGAACGTCCAGGTGCGCGTCACGATCTGCCCAACGTGCTCGCCGCGTACGTTGGCCGCCACCGTGACCTTGCCGCTCATCTGGAAGGCGCCCTGGAGCACGGCGCTCGGGGCGGGTGGCTGGGCCGAGGCGGCTCCGGCGAGCGCTGCGGATCCGAAGAGCAGCGCCGCGCCGGTCGCGGCCGCGAGGAGGCCTGGGGCGAGGATCCGCCGCCTCATGCTCCCAGGGCCCGAGCGATGACCATCTCCTGCACCTCGTCGGTCCCCTCGCCGATGGTCAGGATCTTCGCGTCGCGATAGAACCGGCACACCGGGTACTCCTCGATGTAGCCGTAGCCGCCGTGGATCTGGACCGCCTCGTC
>JAFAWR010000094.1 GCA_019241635.1 Solirubrobacterales bacterium | reverse complement strand
CGCAGCATCGACAGGTCCTTGTAGTCGACCTGGTCGATCTTGTCGCGGCAATAGGGGCAGGGCTTGCGCCGGGTGGAAGTCGGTCCACCCTTGCGATCGCGCCTGCGCACGGGCCGTCTGCGTTGCTTTGCCAATTCGGTCAGCCTTGGTGGTTGCGGTCAGCTGTGTCTATCTAGAACGGAATGTCCTCGTCCGAGGTCCCTCCGCCCACCGGCGCTGGCTCGAAGTCAGCGGTGTCGATCGGGACGTCGCTCTCGGTCGCACGGACGCTGCTCGAGAAGCCATTGCCACTACCAGCGTCCTCACGCGAGCCGAGGAACTGCACGGAGTCCGCGATGATATCGATCGATTCGCGCTTCTGTCCCTCCTGCTCGTAGCTGCTCCACTCGAGCCGGCCGTCGATCGCCACCGGCCTGCCCTTCTTCAGATACTGATGACAGCTCTCCGCCTGGCGGCCGAACACCGTCACGCGGAAGAAGTTGGGCTTCTCCTCCCAGTCCCCGGTGCTGCCGTTCTTGCGGCGGGTGTTGACGGCGATGCCGAGCTTGCAGACCGACAGGCCGCCGCCCGTCGAACGCAGCTCCGGATCCCGCGTCAGGTTTCCCGTCAGCACGACTCGGTTGATGTTCATGCTGAGGCTCCTTTCCTGAAATCGTTTGAAAGCCTGCGGCCGAGTCTAGGCCCGGGGCAGGCGGTAACGGCGGTTCTCCCCGGAAAATGGGCGCAAACGTTGCACTCGCCGCACACAGGCGCTCCACGCCGTCACGGTCTCGTGACAATTCGGGCCCGCGAGCTAGCCGTCGGCGGCGGCGGGCGCGGGCACACCAGCAGGCGCGGGCGGCGCCGACTCGGGGGGTGGGGGGGTTCCCGGCAGCACCTTGATGATCCGAAAGCGCAGCACTTCGTCGGCGATCCGCAGACCGTGCGAGAGCGCTTCGAGCAGCGTGGGCGGGCCGGTGAACTGGAGCAGGTGATACTCGCCCTCCCGCTGATGGTTGATCTGATACGCCAGCGGCCGCGTTCCCCAGTCGTCGCGTCGTGCGATCTGCCCACCCTCGCCCGAGATCTGGCTCTCGATATCGCCGAGGATCTTGGCCCGCTGATCCTCCTCGGCGCTGGTCGAGAGCGCGAGCACGAGGTCGTAGACGGGAGCTTGACTGGGCATCTGAACGGCCCGGCGGCCGGCGGCCGACTATAGCGAGACGCGTTCGCGCAGCGGCCTTCCGTGAGACGATCCCTCGATCGCTGCCGCGTCTCGCCCAGAGCTGCCGATCCTCGAGTTCGCCACTCAGGCGGACTGGGAGCGCTGGCTCGAGTCACACCACGCCGACTCCAGGGGTGCGTGGTTGAAGTTCGCCAAGAAGGGCTCGGGGGCGGTGACCGTGACCCATGCCGAGGCGCTCCAGGCGGCGCTCTGCTATGGCTGGATCGACGGGCAGGGGGCCAAGTTCGACGAGCGCTACTGGCTGGTCCGCTTCACTCCGCGCGGGCCTCGCAGCAAGTGGTCCCAGATCAACCGGCAGAGCGCCAGCGAGCTGATCGCCGGCGGCCGGATGCGCCCCGCCGGCCTGGCCGCCGTCGCGGCCGCAAAGCAGGACGGGCGCTGGGCGGACGCGTACGAGCCGCAGAGTCGCGCCTCGGTACCGGCGGACTTTCAGCGCGCCCTGGACGAGCACCCCGCCGCGAAGGAGTTCTTCGGCACGCTGACGGGTGTCAGACGATACGCATTCCTGTATCGGCTGCACCACACCGGACCGGGCAAGCGGGCCGAGCGGATCGCCGGCTACATCGAGCTGCTCAGCGAGCGCAAGACGCTCAACTGAGCGTCAGCTCCTGGCCGAAGCCGAGCTCGCCGCCTTGCGGCGGATGTCGTCGAGCTGTTCGTCGATCCAGTCGCCCGGATCCCGAGCGGTGACGATCGACTGCAGGCCTTCGAGCCGGCGCTCGCGTTCGGCGCGCGGCATCGTCAGCGCCGCGTGGATCGAGTCGGCCAGCTCTTGCAGGTCGAACGGGTTGACCGACAGCGCGTACTCGCCCAGCTCCTCGTGTGCGCCCGTGTTCTCGGACAGGATCGAGACACCGGCGCGCTCGTTGACCATTGGCCCTTCCTTGGCGACCAGGTTCATCCCGTCGAACATTGCGTTGACCATCAGGACGTCGTAGTGCTTGTAGGCGGCGACCGCCTCCTCGAGGTCATCCCGGAGCTTGAGTTGAATCGGCATCCAG
>JAFAWR010000036.1 GCA_019241635.1 Solirubrobacterales bacterium | reverse complement strand
AGCCTGCCAACGGGCTTGACCCGGTCGGCATGCGCTGGATGCGCCGCTTGCTGCGCGACTTCGCCGCCCGCGGCGGCACCGTGCTGCTCTCCTCCCATCTGCTGCACGAAGTCGAGGCAATTGCCGACCGCTTCGTGATCATCGCTGCCGGCCGGATCGTCGCCCAGGGCACCCCCAAGGAGCTAATCGGCGACCACGCCCGGACCCGCGTGCGCTCTGCGGATGACCACCTGCTCCGACGCGCATTCCGCAGCCATTCGATCGAGGTCACGGTCAGCGACGATGGTGCGCTGCTCGCCGACGCGTCCGCAGAGTCGGTCAGCGACGTCGCGCTGGCCGCCGGCGTCGCCGTGCGCGAGCTCAGAACCACCGACGACGATCTGGAGCAGCTGTTCTTCCAGCTCACCGAGAACAGTGCCCACCGGGAGCAGGACATCGACACTACGCCCCCACCCGCCCTGACGACCGACAAAACCTTTGAGGAGATCCACCGATGAGCGCGCTCGCCGCATCCACCACTTACCAGATCCCAACTGACGAGCGCCGACCGGGCTTCGCCCGCCTGACGCGGCTCGAGCTGCGCAAGATGCTCGACACCCGCTCCGGCCTGTGGTTCAGCGCCGCCGTGGCCGCCGTCACGCTGATCACGGTCATCATCACGGCCCTCGTCAAAGGCGGGCACGACGCGACGCTCGCCAGGCTGTTCAACAACTCCGTCGAGCCAGCCGCCATCCTCCTGCCGGTGCTCGGCGTGATGCTCGTCTGCGCTGAATGGTCGCAGCGCACCACACTGACCACCTTCACGCTCGTCCCCGACCGCGCTCGAATCCTTCGAGCCAAGCTCGCGGCCTCGATCGTTCTCGCGGGCGCGGCGTTCGCCATCTGCCTGGCGTCCAGCGTCGCGGTCGGCGAGCTGCTCCCGGCACCGGGCGGCGCCGGCGGCCTATCGATCGTCGTGCTCGCCCAGGGCCTCGTGTTCCTGACCGCCACGATGGCGATCGGGGTCGCGTTCGGCGCCGCGATCATGCTCTCCGCACCGGCGATCGTCATCTACCTCGCGCTGCCTACCGCATGGGACGCCCTGTCCTCAACCATCCACCCGCTCAAGACCCTCAGCCACTGGCTCGCCATCGGGCCGACGCTTGGGCCGCTCGCCACGCGCTCGTTCAGCGCCACTGACTGGGCGCACGCCGGCACCACGCTCGCGCTCTGGCTCGCGGTCCCGCTGATCATCGGGATGTGGCGCTTTGCCCGACGCGACGTCAACTGAACCAACACCAGCGAGGACGCATACATGCGCAAACTCATCGAATCCACAATCGTCTCGCTCGACGGCATCGTCGAGTCGCCCGACGGCTGGGCGGTGTTCGACGCAGAAGCCATCCAGTACGCCATGAACGAACTCGACAAGTACGACGCGTTTGTGATGGGCCGCGTCACCTATGAGCGGCTGCGCGCGATCTGGGAATCGGCGACCGGCAACCCCTACATCGACGCGATCAACCGGATGCCCAAGCACGTCGCCACTCGCACACTCCGGTCTCTCGGATGGAACGCAACACCCCTCGGCGATGACGTTACGAGCGAGCTATTACGCCTCAAGACGCAACCCGGCAAGGATCTCATCAAGTACGGCACCAGCCGACTCGACGCCACGCTGCTCGCCGCCGGCCTGGTCGACGAGATCCGGCTCTGGATCATGCCCGTGGTGATCGGCACCGGGCAGCGAATCTTCGAGGACATCGACCCCGCTACGGCAAGGCTCGACCTCGCCGGCGTCCATCGCTTCTCCAACGGCTCGGTGATCCTCACGTACACGCCATGCCACACAGCTCCCGACCCCGGACCATAAAGAGAGTCCGCGGAAACGTTCCCCCGGCTTACCTCAAGTACAGAGTCTCGGCATGAGCTGATCGCCCCTGTTGCGCTCGTGTGACCTCTCGCGGCGTACAAGCCGCCCATGAGAAAACATCGCGTGATGCTCCTGGGCGCTGCTGCTGCCGCGGCGCTCCTCGCCGGTTGCGGGAGCGGATCAAACGCCACCACCGGCTCAGCCTCAGAATCCGGCGCCGCGCTGCACAGCGACCGCGGGATGGTGCAGTTCGCAAGCTGCATGCGCGCGCACGGGATCAACATGTCCGATCCGTTCCACCGGCCGGGCCACTCCGGATTGACGATCGAGCCGCCCGAGCAGGGACCGGCGACGGCCGCGGGATACACGGCGTGCGGCCATTACCTCGAGGCCACGATCGAGCTCAAGCAAAGGGCCGCTGAGCCGAGGATCACCCCGGCCGTACGCCTGGGACTGATCCACTATGCCGAGTGCATGCGCGGCCACGCTGTGCCGATGCTCGATCCCAACGCGATCGGGGGGCTCAGCCTCGGCAACGTCCCGGGCATCAGCAATGGCGTCGGCCGTTATTCGCCCCAGTTCCGGGCCGCCGACACGGCGTGCCGGCACCTGCTGCCCGCCTCGATCTCCGATAACGGAACCGGACCGTAGACGGCCATGACGGCGACAGACAGCCGTACATCGCAGTACGTACGACCTACATATCGCGACGGAAGGGTCAGCCAGACGTCGTAGCCGAGATCAGCCACAATGCCGACGACACGGCCGCCTCACTGGCCTAGCTTCGCGCCACGATGAACCGTCCCGTTCTGGAGCGGGCAGCGTGGCCCGCGCTCGGCGTCTCTTGCATTGCGTACGTGCTGGTGTCACTCGCTCACCATCAGGCGTTTCACCCCTGGGGGCGGCTGGGCTTCTTCGACCTGAAGGTCTATCGCGGCGCCGCGCAGCTGGTCCTCCATGGTCGCTCGGTATACGGCGGCCCGATCTGGCGGTGGGCCCCGTTCACCTATCCACCGTTCGCCGCGCTCGTGCTCGCGCCGCTGGGGCTGCTGCCGCTCAACCTCACCGAGGTGCTGGTCACCGTGCTCGGCATCGTCGCCCTGTTCGCGATCATGTCGCGGGCGCTGCAGCTGCCCGAGGGCAGGGGCTGGAACGAACCGCCGGGTCGACGCACGCGCTCGGCTCTGGCTGCGCTCGCCACAGCCGCGGCCTTATGGCTCGAGCCGGTCACCTCGACCCTGGGCTACGGCCAGGTCAATCTTCTGATCGCGCTGCTGGTCGTCGGGGACCTGAGCCGGCCCGACGGCGCGGGCAGCAAGGGCGCTCTGATCGGAATCGCCGCCGGGCTCAAGCTGACCCCGCTCATCTTCGTGCCCTACCTGCTCGTCTCGCGCCGAACGCGCGCCGGGTGCGTCGCCCTCGGCACCTTCGCGGCTACGGTCCTCGTCGGCTACGCGGCGCTCCCCGGCGACTCGCGACAGTTCTGGGGCGGCGGCCTGTTCCTCGACCCGCGGCGGGTCGGCGGCTGCTGCGTCCCGGCCAACCAGTCGCTGCGCGGCCTGATCCTTCGGCTCGACCCAGCGTTCGGAAGCGGACGGCTGTTCGCGATCACCGCGCTCGTCGCGCTCCTCGGGATCGCGCTGGCAGCCGCCGCGAGCCGTCGGGGTGACGAAGCGACCGGGTTCTCTCTGTGCGCCCTGACCGGGCTGCTGGTCAGCCCGGTTTCGTGGACGCACCACTGGGCTCTGGCCGTGCCCGCGCTGCTGCTCCTCGGCGTACGGGCCATCCGCGCGCGCTCGAAGCTTGGAATGGCCGCGTTCGCCGCGCTCCTCCTGGTCGGCTACTCGTATCTCCCGAAGCTGATGGCCAAGCCGGCCTTGATGCCGAGCCACCGCGGATCGCCCGCGTGGGCGATCGCGGCAGCTCCTTACGTCTCGATCGGGCTGGTGGTCCTTGCGCTCGCCCTCGTCGCGGAGGCCGCCGCTAGGACCCGGAGGCTGAGTCTGCCGGCGCAGGACCCTTCCCGCCACCGGGGATGGCGGCCCCTGCCGGCGGAGGCTGCTTCGGGGCCCGCCCGCCTCCAGCCGTCGGCGGCTGGAGCGAGCGCTTCGTATCGCCCAGCGCCTGCTGGACCGCCTGGAGCTGCGCGTCGGTGAGCCCGCCGGTGGCCAGTGTCTCGGTGTCGACCGTGCCGGCCTGAATCTCGCCGTCGACGAGCTGACTCTCGCTCGGGGTGATCGTGCCGCCCTCGACCAGCCGCTGGATCGCGTCCAGGAACGGCTGGTGGTTGACCGGCGTCGCCGGCAGCTTGGTTTTGTCGGGGACCGCGGACGCGGGCGGCTTGGTTGCGTCGCCGCTTTTCGCGTCTCGGTTCTGAAGCGCCGCGTGGGCGTGTCGCTTGGTGGGTGGCTTTGCCGCCAGGGCGGCACTGCCGGCGATCGCGCCGGCCACGGCGAGTGCGGTGATCGCGCCGGCCGCGGTGTAGCGGAGCCGGGTGTACCTGCCGTTTTGATCGTTCACCTTGGTCTCCTTTCGGACAGGCCGCGGACGCGGGCTGGTTCGGGCCGGATCAGGATCGCTCGGGAAGCTGAGATCGAGCTGAAGGGCAGCGATTCTTCAGCCGATCTTCAGGAAGGGTCAGCGACAATCGCTCACGCGATGGGCGAGCCGATCGGTCGAGTGGTGGTGATCGAGGACGAGCAGCCGGTCTGCCAGGCGATCCTGGCCGCGCTGCGCGCCGAGCGCTTCATGGCCGAGGGGTTCGAGGATCTCCCCCGGCCCGCGGAGGTGCTCGCGCTCGCGCCCGATCTGGCGATCCTCGACGTGCTCCTGCCGAGCGGCAACGGCTTTGACCTGGCCCGGCTCCTGCGCCAGCAGCATGCCCTGCCGATCATCTTCCTCACCGCCCGCGATGCCGTGGCTGACCGGGTCGCCGGACTCGAACTGGGCGCCGACGATTACCTGATCAAGCCCTTCGCGCTCGAGGAGCTGATGGCGCGGGTGCGGGCGGTCCTGCGGCGTCGAGGTGCGATCCCGCAGGTCCTCGAGGTAGAGCGGCTGCTCGTCGACGAGGAGCACGGCCTCGCCGCCCGGGCCGGTCGTGAGCTCGCGCTGACCTCAACCGAGCTGCGACTGCTCGCGTTTCTCATGCGCCACCGCGGCCAGGCCCTGTCCAAGGACCAGCTGCTGACCCAGGTGTGGGGCTACGACGCATACGACCCCAACTTGGTCGAGGTACACATCAGCGCGCTGCGCCGAAAGCTTGAGGTCGCCGGCCCCCGGCTGATCCACACCGTCCGCGGGATCGGCTACCGGTTCTCATCGTGAGCGGTCACCGACCCGCGCGCACCCGGCTGATCGTCCCCTCGATACTCGGGGTGGTTCTGGCGCTAGCCGCGTTCGTCGTGGTGATCACCGTGCGCTACCGCGATGGGCTCGAGCAGCGCCTTCGCACGGACCTCACGTCTGAGGCCAGCGCGCTCACGGCGGCGGGGACGCCCGAAGCGCTCAAGCCAGTGATCGGCTCGCTCTCTTTGGAGGGCATCTCGGTCGACCTCGCCGGCGTAAGCGGCCCCGGCGGGAGCCTTCAGGTCACCCCGGGCACCGCACTCCTGACCGTGCACGAGGTGATCAGGCTCGGCGGCGCGTCGGTGCCGGCCACGTTGTCGGGCAGCCTGGCCGGGATCGACCGGCAGGTCCACAGCCTCGAGGTCACCGAAGCGATAGGCGGGTTGATTGCGCTAGCGCTCCTGGTCGCGCTCGCGCGCGTGCTGGTGCTCCTCGATCGGGCCGTCTCGGAGGCGCGGGCATCGGAGGCGGCGATGCGTACGTTCCTGGCCGACGCCTCACACGAGCTGCGCACGCCGGTCGCCGCGCTCCAGGCCACCGCGGAGCGACTTCTGCGAGACCAGCCGGCCCGCCCGGCCCGCGACGCGATCGAGGCCCAACTGGCGCGCGACAGTCGTCGCCTCGGGCACCTGGTTGACGACTTGCTGAACCTGGCGCGGCTCGACGCCCGCGAGCGTCCGCACCGAGAAACTCTCGACCTGGGTGAGGTGGCCGCGGTGGCCGTGGCCGCTGCGCGCACCACGGACCCGTCCGCCCGGGTGGAACTGGTGAGGAACGGTCCGGCTTCCGTCGCCGGTGACCGCGACGCGCTCCTGCGCGCCGTGCGCAACCTGATCGACAACGCGCGGGCCGTCGCTGACACGGTCATGGTCGAGGTTGCCCAGAGCGCGAGCGGTCCGATGATTTCGGTGAGCGACGACGGGCCGGGCGTCCCGGCCGACCAGCGCGAGCGGATCTTCGAACCATTCGTCCGCCTTGCCCAGAGCCCGCGCGGCGGCACCGGGCTCGGACTGGCCATCGTCCGGCGGACGATCGAGTCCCATGGCGGCACGATCGCCTGCGACGCGTCCCCGACCGGCGGGGCGCGATTCACGCTGCGACTGCCGGCCGATACCTGAAGGTCGTCGTCCCGGATCCGCCACCTTATGAACCACGCCGCCCGATGAACCTCTGTTAGCGGGGACGAACTCGCCATTCGCCATCTGCCGGTCCGCGAGTGGCGAGATCAGTCCCGTATAGCGCGCATTGCTCACCATTCGCGCCGTGCGGGTCCTCGAATGGCGAGAAACTCCCGGTCCCGGAACCGGTCCCGGGTCGCGGTCGCTCAGCGGCCGAACTCGCGGGCCACCTGCAGCGCGTCCTCAAGCTCGTCTTTGACCGGTACGACCTCGGCGAGGGCAACCAGATCGACCGCCCGGCGGATGATCCCATCCTTGGGGACGACGAGAACCAGCCGCTGCTGGTGCTCGCCGAGCCGCGCGCGCAGGCCGTGGATGACGAAGATTCCGTAGCTGTCGAGGTACTCGACGGCGGTAAGGTCGAGCACGACGGCGAGCGCGTCGGGAGGAGTGGCCTCGGCGACCTGAATGCCGAGCTGCTCGGCGTTGGTCAGGTCGATCTCGCCGCTCATCTGCGCGACCAAGACATTTCCTCGCGGGTCGAAGTGGACGGCGCCGGTGCTCATTGGGATCTCACGCCGCCGCCCGGCCGCCCCGGCGCGATCCCACGCCCCTCGTGTGGAGCACGTCGAGCAACGGGCCTATCTCGAGGTCCTTGAAGACGGGGTGGCGAAGGTGTCCCCGGCGGTTGATCCCGTAGCGGTTGCGCCGGCCGATCTTGGTACGGGTGAGGTATCCCTCGGCGATCAGGTCTGACACGATGCGTTGCGCGGCGCGCTCGGTGATGCCGACGCGATCAGCGATGTCGCGGGTCCGCGTATCAGGGTCTCGCGCGATGCAGAGCAGCACGTGGGCGTGATTGGTGAGGAAGACCCAGGTGGGCGGGCTGTCGGCGGGCGGGTCCACGGCGCAACGGGTGTCGCGACTTTAATACCACGAATCCGCACACGCGAAAGAACATTCGTGTCAGCAACGCGATTCGCTGCTCGCGGCTTCTGCCAATTCGCTGCTCGCGGCTTCTGGCAATTCGCTGCTGGCGGCTTCTGGCATGATCCCGCTTGCGCTCGGGAACTCGGTCCTTTGCCTGCGAGGAGGTGATTTGTGCCCGCGATGAAGTGGTGGGGCTGGGGCCACGAGGGGATGGAGTTCTCCTGCGAGGACAAGCCGGCGCTGGGGCCGTTCATCGCAGACAAGATCGGCGTCGACGTCCGCGTCAGGCGCTCCGCGCCGCTGCGGTTCGACGAATTGGAGATCGCCGAGCCGAACCTCCCGGCCGAGCTACGGGCTGACCTCGAGGAGAGCACGGGCGCGCGGTTCGTCTCGACTGACCCGCTGGACCGCGTCGTCCATGGCCGCGGCAAGTCGCTGCGCGACCTGATCCGGCAGCGTCGCGGCGAACTGCCTCGCCTCCCCGACGTCGTCGTGCGACCGGGCAGCGAGGATGAGGTGGCGGCGATCCTGCAGGCCGCGCTCGCGGCCGACGCCGTGCTGATCCCGTTCGGCGGCGGTTCCTCGATCTCCGGCTCGCTGCAGGCTGAGGACGACGAGTCGCGGCCGGTCATCTCGGTCGACCTCGAGCGACTCGACCAGGTGCTCGAGATCGACCCCGAGTCGCGCCTGGCGCGCGTGCAAGCGGGCGTGTTCGGTCCGCGCCTGGAGGAGCGGCTCGCGGCGCTCGGTCACACGTTCGGGCACTTCCCGGACTCGTTCCCCCACTCCACGCTGGGCGGCTGGATCGCCACGCGCTCCTCGGGTATGCAGTCCGACCGCTACGGGGACATCGCGGACATGGTTAAGGGGCTGCGCGTCGTGACGCCGGCCGGCACGCTGGTGACGCGGCCCGTGCCGGCCGCCTCGAACGGACCGAGCGTGCGCCAGATGGTGCTGGGCAGCGAAGGGCGGTTGGGGATCATCACGGAGGCCACCGTGCACGTCCGGCGGATCCCCCAGCGGCGCACGATCCTCGGCTATCTGTTCCCGACCTTCGCCGACGGGCTGGCCGCCATGCGGGACCTCGCGGACACCGATTACTCGGTGTCGGTGACGCGGGTCTCGGACGCCCACGAGACCCAGTTCTCGTTCGCCATGCGGGTGAACCCCACACTTCTCGACAAGGTGCAGTCGGCCGCGCTCAAGACCTACGTCCACCGCCGGCTGGGGTTCGACGTGGACAGCATGTGCCTGTCGTTCATCGGCTATGAGGGGAGCGACCGTCACGTCTCCGCGCAGCGGCGTGCGGTCGGCCGACTGGTCAAGCGCCACGGGGGACTGTGCGTGGGAGCGGGCCCGGGGGTTCTCTACGACCAGAAGAAGTTCGACATCCCCTACATCCGCGACTTCCTGCTCGATCGGGGCGCGGCGGGCGACGTGTCGGAGACCGCGACCACGTGGAGCAACCTGATGCCCCTGTACGACGCGGTGCGCGCGCAGGCGAACCGGGCCTTCGATCAGCTGGGCGTGCAGGGCTACTTCATGTGCCACCTCTCCCACAGCTACCACGCCGGCGCCTGCCTGTACTTCACGTTCGCGTTCAAGGCGACCAGCGACACGGCAATGCTCGGCGAATACGAGGTGGTCAAGTCGGCGATCCAGCAGGCGTTCGTCGACAACGGCGCCACGCTCTCGCACCATCACGCGGTCGGCACCGAGCATGCCCAGTGGTTGCTCGAGGACATCTCGGCACCGGGCGTGGCCATGCTCGACGCCCTGTTCGAGGGATTCGATCCCGGCCGGCACATGAACCCGGGCAAGATCGTCGGCGCGCCGGCGCCGGTTCCCAGCGCCGATCCGGGCCCCGGGGGTTAGACCGGGATCGGCATCGGCCGCTCGTCGCCGGCCAGTGCCGGCTTGCGCTTGGGCAGCGCGAGGGAGCCGACGAACGCGACCGCGAGCAGCCCGAGCGCCCACCAGAACGTCTGCCCGAACGCCGCCGCCATCGGCGGCGCGATGTGAGCGCGGACGCTGGGCGGAACCGCGGCGCTCGCCCCGATGGTGCCGTGGGCGCTACCGCCGAGCTTGCTCGAGATCGCCGAGGCGAGCAGCACCGAGAGGATCGCCGTGCCGATCGATGCGCCGGTCTGCTGGAGGATGTTGAGGGTGGTGCTGGCGCGGGCGACGGCCGGCCCGCTGATCGACTGCATCGCCCCGGTGAACACCGGCATCATCGTGAAGCCCAGCCCGATGCCGAACAGGAACAGGTCGAGGCTGAGCGTGACGTACGACGTCTGGGCGCCGACCTGGGTCAGGCCGACCACCGACAGGATCACCGCGATCAATCCGAACGGGACGATTCGTCCGGCTCCGGTGCGGTCGGCCAGCTGGCCGGAGATCGGCATGGCGATCATCGCGCCAAGACCCTGAGGGGCCAGCAGCACGCCGCTCATCAGGGCCGACTCACCCCGCACCGCCTGGTAGTAGAGCGGCAGAAGCAGGAACGAGCCGAACACCGAGATCGCCACCAGGACGAGCGTGATCGACGAGGTCGTGAACGTGCGGTCCTTGAACAGGCGCAGGTCGATCAGCGGGTCGCGGGCGCGCAGCGCGTGCCATACGAACCCGCCCACCAGGGCAACGCCGGCGATCAGCGGGATCAGCACACGAGCCGACCCGAAGCCGCCGGCCGCGTTGGTCTCGGCCAGCCCGTAGATCATGAGCGCGAGGCCGGGGGAGAGCAGCAGCAGGTCGACGAAGTCCAGGCGCTGCTCGTGCGCGGGCACATCGCGCGGGAGGACCCGCAGCGAGGCGATCAGGGCGCAGATCCCGATCGGCACGTTGATGAAGAAGATCCACCGCCACGAGACGTCGGCCACCAGCCAGCCACCCAGGATCGGTCCGAGGATCGGGCCCAGCAGCATCGGCACGCCCATGATGCTCATCACCCGGCCAATCCGGTTGGGACCGGCCGCCCGGGTCAGGATCGTCATGCCGGCGGGCATGATCATGCCGCCGCCGAGACCCTGGAGGACGCGGAAGACGATGATCGAGCTCGAGGACCACGCCAGCCCGGACAGCGAGGAGCCGATCACGAACAGCGCGATCGAGGTCATATAGAGCCGCTTGGTGCCGAAACGGTCGGCGATCCAACCGGACAGCGGGATCACCGTGGCCAGCGCGAGCGTGTAGCCGGTGGCCACCCACTGAATCGTTGGCAGCGTGGTATGGAACTTCCCGGCCAGCGTGTTGATCGCGACGTTGACGACCGTCGTGTCGAGGATCGACATGATCGCCCCGAGGACGACCACGCCGGCGACCACGAGCAGTGCGCGATCGATCGGCTCCTTATCGGGCATACTGCTCACGCTAGCAAGCGGACCGAGCGGTCCGCTCTGCGATCGACCTCGGAGGCGGCTGCGCCTGAGGAAACCGGCTCCGGACTGGCCGGGGGAGGCTCGCGCTCAACGTGCGGTCGGAGTCCGCGGGGCTCCGCGGCTCGGGCCGCGCCGCCGCACGTGAGCCCGGAACGAGCGCTCGAACTCATCCCAGTCGAACGGCGGGACGTCGGGATCCTCGCCGCCCCCGCCGCCATCGTCGTCGCGGCGCAGCCACACGGCGAGCCCGGCCAGTGGCGTGCCGAGCCAGAACATCAGGGTGCCGGGCAGGCTCGGCATCGATGCCACCCCCAGGCACATCATCGCCACGCCGATCCAGCCCGCGGTCAGGCACCTGGTGTGATGAATCGCGACCTGGCGCAGCAGCCGGGGGTCGTGCGAGATCACGGCGATCACCACGAACGGGGAGCCGAGCCACAGCCATCCCACCAGGGCCACACCGCAGGACATCCCCCGCAGCGCTGGAGGCGAAACCGGCTGGGCCGCCCACGCGCTCCCACGGGGCCCGCGCAGGCATGCCCCCGGCCTCGATCGGGTAAGGCAATTCCGACGGCGACACTGGAGGAGAGAGATGACCGCCCCGATCGAGGACGTGAGCAGCCTGCCCGGCAAGAAGATCTCAGACCAGGCCGAGAATCCCCTCGGCAAGGTCAAGGAGATCTACGCCACCGATGGTTACCCGATGTGGGTCTCGGTCGAGATGTCGTCGGGAATCGCCGAGAAGCGGACGGTGCTGATACCGCTCGCCCGGATCAAGGACGAGGACGGCGAGCTCCGGGTTCCGTACAGCCTCCAGCGCATCGGCGACGCGCCCGAGGTCGATGACAGCGACGGGATCTCCGCCGAGTGCGATCGCCAGCTGCGCGACTACTACGGCATCGACACCGGCGATCAGGAGATGCGCACCGACAACAAGTCCTACGCGACGCTCGTGCCCGAGGAGCCCGGCGCGTCCGAGCGCGTGGAGAACCCCGACGAGCTCGAGACGCCCGACGCCGATACGCGCACCGACGAGAGCCACGAGCGGCTGCGCGACCCGGGGAGCTCCGAGATGCGCAAGGTCACCGCCGAGGATGTAGCCCACGACACCCAGTCGAGCGACGACGAGGAGCCGGCCGAGGACCAGGAGTCGAGCGAGGACGGCGACTCAGAGGGCTAAGGCCCCGCTCAGCGAACCGGCCGGCAGACGGTGTCTAGCAGCGAGCAGTGGACCACCGTGCCGATGATCCAGGCGCTGGGCACCGGTCCCCAGAAGCGGCTGTCATCGGACACGCCGCGGTTGTCGCCCAGCAGGTAATACTCGTCCGGCGGGACCCGGACCGCAGTGGGGAAGCTGCAGGCCGAGCCCGGCCCGCACGGGGCGATGTAGGGCTCGCTCTCCCGCACGCCGTTGCGGACGACGTGGCCGTCCTCGATCGCGATCAGATCGCCCGGGCCGGCCACCACGCGCTTGACGAACACCGAGTCCAACTCCTGAGCCAGGGCGACGTCGCACGGCCGGCTCGATCCGCTGCCCTCGAAGGCCGACCCACACACCGGATCCCTGACGCGGGCGCCGGCCGGCGGATGGAACACGACGATGTCGCCGACCCGCGGGGCCCCGGCCGCCGCGGTGGCCACCCGCTGGCCCACCTGAATCGTCGGCTCCATCGAGCCCGAGGTGACCGTGTACCGCTTGACGTTCTTGTGCAGCACGAACCCGACGCCGACCAAAAGGATCGCCCCCAGGCCGAGCAGCCGGCGGCCGATCCGGCGCCGGACCGGCCGGCCAAGCGGCACGGGCAGCGCTGGCGTGGACAGCTGTTCCATCCTGGCGCTGATCGGCACGCGGCTTCTGC
Organism: Solirubrobacterales bacterium; assembly: GCA_019241635.1. Classification (GTDB taxonomy): domain Bacteria; phylum Actinomycetota; class Thermoleophilia; order Solirubrobacterales; family Solirubrobacteraceae; genus Palsa-465. The sequence continues at coordinate 11,624 of JAFAWR010000036.1, read as the reverse complement.
GGCTTGAGCCGGACGCCGAATTCCCGCATTCGGTGACTTCGGCTGCGCGGGGGGTACTGTCTCGCGGAATGCCCGGTGACGGCGTCCATCGCGTGGTGGTGGTCGGCGGCGGCTTCGGAGGGCTGCAGGCGGTGGAAAAGCTCCGTCGTGCGCCCGTCGAGGTCACGCTGGTCGATCGACGCAACTTCCATCTGTTCCAGCCCCTGAGCTACCAGGTGGCCACCGGTGCCCTGTCGCCCGGCGAGATCGCCTATCCGCTCCGCGCGATCTTCAAGCGCGCCGCCAACGTCCGGGTGATGATGGCCGAGGTGGCCGGCTTTGACCTCGGCGCGCGCGAGCTGCAGTTGCGGTCGGTGGCCGGCGTGCCGGTTCCGGCCACCCTTCCCTACGACTCGCTGATCGTGGCCGGCGGCTCGCAGTACTCCTACTTCGGCCACGAGGAGTGGCGCGAGTACGCCGCCGAGGTCAAGTCGCTCGAGAGCGCGCTGCTCGTCCGAGGCCGCATCCTCGCCGCGTTCGAGGCCGCCGAATTCGAGCCGGACCCCGAGCGCCGGGCGGCCTGGCTCACCTTCGTCGTCGTCGGGGGCGGCCCGACCGGGGTCGAGATGGCCGGTCAGATCGGCGAGCTCGCCCGGGACACCCTGAAGCGTGACTTCCGCGCGATCGATTCCCGCACCGGCCGCATCCTGCTCGTCGAGGCCACGGATCGTCTGCTCACGACCTTTCCCCCGAAGCTGTCGTCGCGGGCCAAGCGCTCGCTCGAGCGACTCGGCGTCACGCCGATGCTGAACACGACCGTCACCGACATCGAGGCCGACGCCGTGACGGTCGAGGCGGCTGGCGGCGGCTCGCAGCGCATCCCCACCCGGACGATCATCTGGGCGGCCGGTGTGACCGCCTCGCGGATGGCGGCGACGCTGGGCGAGCTGACCGGGGCCGAGCTCGACCGGGCCGGTCGCATCGCCGTCGAGCCGGACCTCACGCTCCCCGGCCACCCCGAGGTGTTCGCGCTCGGCGACATGGTTCGGGTGCGCCAGACCGACGGCAGCGTGGTGACCCTGCCCGGTGTGGCTCCGGCGGCGATGCAGCAGGGCCGCTACGCCGCCAAGGTGATCGAGGCCCGGCTGGGCGGTCGGAGCACCGGGCCCTTCCATTACCGCGACAAGGGGAACCTGGCCACGATCGGCCGCGGCTCGGCGGTCGCCGACATCAAGGGGCTGAAGCTGAGCGGCTTTCTCGCCTGGATGACCTGGCTGCTCATCCACCTGTGGTATCTGGTCGGCTTCCAGAACCGCATCGTGGTGTTCGTCCGGTGGTCGTTCAGCTTCTTCACCCACGGCCGGGGAGCCCGGCTGATTACCGCGCAGGCAATGGAGCGCCCCAGCGACCACCACGCCGCTTGACCCGGCGCGCGGCCGGCGCGGACGGCACGGCCGGCGTGGGTGGTGCCGGTGCCGCCGGAGTGCCAGGTCCGCGGTCGCGACGCATGAGGCTGCCACCGCACGCCCGGCAGCGGGCGACGTGGCGGACCGCTTCGTAGGTCCAGTCCGCCTCGCACGCGGTGCACCGGTAAAGCGGTTCGCGTGAGACGCTCATGTTGCATTTGTAACTCCGCATGCGTAACAGGGGAGTAACGGCCGCACGGCACGACGCCCGACCGGACGATTGCGTCACACTGCGAGACGATGAAACGGCTGTGCGCCGTCGTCGGGCTTGTGCTGGCGCTCTCCCTGCTTGCCGCGCCGGCCACCGGCACGACTCCCGCGCCGACCCTTGCTCAGCTGAAGCCGCATATCGTCTGGGACCCGATCCCGTTCGGCGCCAAGCGCAGGGCCGAGATGGTCGCCTACGTGCGCCGGCATTACGGCAGCTTCATGAAGCCGACCTGGCGGCTCATCGACCCGCACGTGATCGTCATCCACTACACCGAATCGCCGACCTTTCAGTCGACCTGGAACACGTTCGCGGGCGACGTGCCCGACCCCGAGCTGCACGAGCTGCCCGGAACCTGCGCGCACTTCGTGATCGACTCGAGCGGCACGATCTACCAGCTGGTCTCGCTCGGGACGATGTGCCGGCACACGGTCGGCCTGAACTGGACGGCGATCGGCATCGAGCACGTCGGCTTCAGCGACGCCCAGGCCATGAACGACCGCCGGCAATTCGAGGCCAGCCTGCGCCTGGTCCACTGGCTGCGCTGCCGCTTCCACATCGAGATCCGAAACGTGATCGGGCACAACGAGAGCCTGTCCAGCCCGTATCACCACGAGGACGTGGTCGCGCTGCGCCATCAGACCCACAGCGACTTCAACCACGCCGATATGCAGGTCTACCGCCGGCGCCTGAGGGCGCTCGGCGGCTGTCCGTGATCCGACTCCCGCGGGCGCCAGTCGTCAGGCTTCGAGGCCCTGCGTGGCGTCGTGCCGGATCAGCACGCGCGCCTGCCCGCCGGGGCTCAGACCCAGTCGGACCAGCGAGCGGCCGACCGGGACCTCCTCCACCCACACGCTCTCGTGCTCATTGAGCTGACCGAGCGCAGCGACCTGCTGCATCGCCCGGGCCAGCTGGGCCATCTCGTCGGGGCTGCCAACCAGCCGTTCGACGCCTCGTTCGGTGGCGAACGTGACGGCCAATCCCTCGTCCGTCTCGTGCGCGTCAAGCAGTTCCAGGCTCATGGATCCCTCCAGTCTACGTACGACAGGAACGCCTTTGCGCGGCCCGTCCTTGCGCGCCAAACAGAATAGGCTGCCTCGCGGAGAGAGTCGAGACCAGCAAAGGAGACGCGATGAGCGAGGAGCGGGTCAAGTTCGTGCTCGACGAGCCGGACATTCCCACGCATTGGGTCAACCTCATGGCAGACCTGCCCGGCGAGGCGCCGCCGCCGCTGCATCCCGGGACCAAGGCGCCGGCCGGCCCGGACGATCTGACCCCGATCTTCCCGATGGCCCTGATCCTCCAGGAGGTCTCGGCCGAACCGGAGATCGAGATCCCCGAGCCCGTGCGCGAGGCGTACAAGCTCTGGCGCCCGACTCCGCTGTTCCGAGCCCGGCGCCTCGAGCGCGCGCTCGATACCCCGGCTCACATCTACTACAAGTACGAGGGCGGCTCGGCGGCGGGATCGCACAAGCCGAACACCGCGGTGGCCCAGGCCTATGAGAACGCCCAGGCGGGGATCCGCAAGCTCACGACGGAGACCGGAGCGGGACAGTGGGGTTCGGCTCTGGCCTTCGCCTGCCGCCTGTTCGGGCTCGAGTGCGAGGTCTGGATGGTCGGCTCGAGCTATGACCAGAAGCCCTACCGGCGCTCGATGATGGAGACATGGGGCGCCACCGTGCACCGCTCCCCGTCGGATGTCACGTCGGCCGGGCGCTCGCAGGCCGAGCACACGACCGGGTCGCTGGGGATCGCGATCTCCGAGGCGGTCGAGGTGGCCGCGCAGAACGCCGACACGAACTACTCGCTCGGGTCGGTGCTCAACCATGTGCTGCTGCACCAGACCGTGATCGGTCAGGAGGCGCTGGCTCAGATGGCGATGGCGGGCGAGGAGCCCGATGTGGTGGTCGCCTGCGTGGGCGGCGGCTCGAACTTCGGGGGCCTGGTATTTCCGTTCATGCGTCGGGTCATGCGCGGTCAGGCCACGACCCGGTTCGTGGCCGCCGAGCCGGCGGCCTGTCCGACCCTGACCCGCGGCGTCTACGCCTACGACTTCGGCGACACCGTCGGGCTGACCCCGCTCATGCCGATGTACACGCTCGGGCACGATTTCGTTCCGCCCCCGGTCCATGCCGGTGGCCTGCGCTACCACGGCGACTCGCCGCTGGTCTGCGGGCTGGTCAAACAGGGGCTGGTCGAGCCGCGCGCCTACAAGCAGAACGAGACCTTCGAGGCCGCGGTGCGCTTCGCCCGCGCCGAGGGCCTGATCCCGGCCCCGGAGCCCGCGCACGCGATCCGGGCCGTACTCGAGGAGGCCGAGTCCGCCAAGCAAGCCGGCGAGCCCCGGGTGATCCTGTTCGGCCTGTGCGGCCACGGCCACTTCGACCTGAGCGCGTACGACGCCTACCTGGCCGGCAAGCTCGAGGATCCTGAGTTCTCCCAGGCCGACCTGGACGCGGCGCTGGCTGCCCTGCCCGAGGCGCCCGCCCTGGTGTAGCGCCCCGAGACGCTAGAGCCCCGACAGCTCCTCGAACAAAGCCCGCGCCGCCGCGATTCCGAGCGGCACATACTCCACGCGCAGGGACTCGTTGGGCGCGTGGATGTTCGAGTCGGGCAGCGAGAACCCGGTGATGATCGTCGGGATGCCGCGCTCGGAAAGCGCGGCGGCGATCGGCAGGGTGCCGCCGGTGCGGATCAGCGCGGGCTGCACCCCGAGCGCGCGCTCGAACGCGCGCAGGCCGAGCTGGATGGCCGGGCTGCCCGGGTCGACCAGTGCTGCCGGCGCGGAGCCGAGCGGCTCGATCTCGAGCGCGGCGCCTTCGGGCACCGACGCCCGGAGCAGCCGTTCGAAGGCCCGGTCGATCTCGTCCGGGTCCTGGCCGGGGGCCAGCCGGATCGACACGTTCGCCGATGCCTCGACCGGCAGCACCGTCTTCTGGGCAAACGGCGACCCGGCGGCGACTCCATGCACGTCGAGCGCCGGCTCGGCGGTCGTGCGCACATAGAACTCCTCAGCCGCCCGTGAGTCCATCGGCTGCGCGCCCTGGTCGGCCAGCTCGCTGGCGCCCGCCGGGAGCTCGCGCCAGCTGTCGAGCTCGGATTGCGCCGGCGGCACGATCCCGGCGCGCAGGGGCTCGGCCAGGCGGCCATCGCTCGCCAGCACGCCGTTCAGGGTCTGGATCAGTGCGTGCGCGGCATTGAGGGCGGCCCCGCCGTAGATCCCGGAATGCATATCGCGCGCTCCGGTGCGTACGGTGAGGTGGAAGTACGTGAGGCCGCGCGTGGCCACGTTGAACGCCGGCCGTCCCACCCCGATCATCCCGCTGTCGAAGATGATCGCCGCGTTCGCGCCGCGCTCATCAGCGGCCAGGAACTGCACGATCGAGTCACCGCCGGTCTCCTCCTCGCCGTCGCAGGCGAAGCGCACGTTGACCGGCAGCCGGCCCGCGCGCGAGAGCTCGCGGGCGCCGGCCAGCAGCATGTAGAGCTGGCCCTTGTCGTCGGCCACGCCTCGCCCGTACAGGTGCTCGCCGCGGATCTCGGGCTCGAACGGGGGCGAGTCCCACAGCTCGAGCGGGTCGGGCGGCTGCACGTCGAAGTGGCCGTAGCAGAGCACGGTGGGCGCGTTCTGCGGGTCGGTCGACGCCGGGACCTCGCCGATGGCCAGCGGCTGACCGTTCCAGTCGATCAGCTCGCACTCGCCACCGCCGTCGCGCACCAGGCCGCACACCCACTCGCCGGCGCGCTTGACGTCGTCCGCCCGCGCCGGGTCGGCGCTCACCGACTCGATGCGCAGGAACCCGGCGAGCTCGTCGAACCAGTCGCTCACTCGCGGCAGCCTACTGCGCGCGGTCAGTAGATCTCGGGCACGAAGTTCTGCTCCTCGATCGGCGGGCGCACGTAGGCCTCGTCGACCCGCGGCGGCAGCTCGATCGGATCCGGCGTCAGGTCCTCGTAGTCGACCTGCGAGAGCAGGTGCGCGATGCAGTTCAGCCGGGCCCGGCGCTTGTCGTCCGCGTTCACCACCCACCAGGGCGCGACCCTGCTGTCGGTGTAGCGAAACATCTCGTCCTTGGCCCGGGAGTAAGCGACCCACCGGGCTCGCGACTCGAGGTCCATCGGGCTGAGCTTCCAGCGCCGCATCGGGTCGTGCACGCGAGCCTGGAAGCGCCGCTCCTGCTCCTCGTCGGAGATCGAGAACCAGTACTTGATCAGCTTGACCCCAGAGCGGGCGAGCATGTGCTCGAACTCCGGGCACGAGCGCATGAACTCTTCGTACTCGGACTCGGTGCAGAACCCCATCACCCGCTCCACGCCGGCGCGGTTGTACCAGGAGCGATCGAACAGGACGATCTCCCCGCCGGCGGGAAGGTGGTTGACGTAGCGCTGGAAGTACCACTGGGTCTTCTCGCGCTCGGTCGGCGCCGGCAGCGCCACCACCCGGCACACCCGCGGATTGGTCCGCTCGCTGATCCGCTTGATCACCCCACCCTTGCCGGCGGCATCGCGCCCCTCGAAGATCACCACGATCTTCAGCCCCTTCGCTCGCACGTACTCCTGCATGATCACGAGCTCGCGCTGGAGCCCCAGCAGCTCCTTCTCGAAGCGCTCCCGGGTGAGCTTCTCAGGCTTGCGGCCGTCGCGCGTCTTCCCCATGGGCGCAGCCTACTCCGGCGCCCTCTGTCCGGTGGTGAATAACCTGCGGGCGGGGCATCGAGCGTCAGGTTGTTCGCGGGCAGCACGCATCAATCACGTGCTCGACGAAGTCGGCGGCGAGACGGACCTGGCGAAATGGATGGCGCCTGAAGACGGCCAGCGCCGGCGAGCCGCGCCAGAAGGCCAGCGCGTCGTCGATGAGCACCCGCCACTCGGGCCCGAACCTGGCCAGCGCGTACTCCCCGCCCGCCTCCTTGCTGACGATCTCGCCAGTCGCCAGCGTGCACGCAAGCCGCGAGACACCGAGCACGCCCGAAGCGGCAGACCGGCGCGGGAGGACCAGCCCGACGCCCGCCCCGGGCCCCCGCGCACGCGCCACCCACCCACGCCAGTAGCCATCGAGGTTCGCGCGCGTCCACGCGAGCAGCTCGGCCGGGTCGGCGTGGATCTCGAGCTGGTGGGGCTCCGCACCACGCACGGCGATGCCGTAGCGCGCGAGCGTGTGCCAGGTAATCGGGTTGACGTCCACGCCCACCCCCGAGCCGAAGCGCCCGGCGACATGACTCGCGAGCGCGGTCACCTCGAGGGGAGAGCGGGCCAGCGCGCCGCGCTGAAGGTAGCTGCCGTTGCACACCAGCGGCCAGCGCCGCCGCGCGACCACGTCGCCGGCCAGCGCGCTCGCCCAGCGGCCCAGATGGATCGCCCTCAGTCGCCGCAGCTCAGCCTGATCGAGGCCCCCATCGAGGATCGCCACGAAGTCGATGTCGCTGCGGCCCTCCCGGAACGCGCCCAGGCACACCGAGCCGACGACGTAGAAGCCCTCCACCCGGCCGGGCAGCGCTCGATCCAGTCGACGGAGCAGGTCATCGACGCGGTCGTCGATGACGGCCATCATCCCGGCCCTCCACCGCGGCGCAAGAGGTGTGCAGCGAGAACCCTTGGGTGGGTTTCGTCCGACCGGCCACCCGGGCAGACTTCTCGCCAATGCATAGCCACGCCCGTCGGGGCGAGCGGCCCAGGTAGACAAACCCCGCTCAACACCGCGAGGAGGAACGCCACGGCGTGAACTCTGACCCCTCGCCCCGGCGGTATTGGCTCGACATCAGGATGCGCTGATCAGCGAGGGCGAGGCAGAGCCCGGGGCGTCAAGCGTGGGCGGATGGCGGAACGCGCGGGAGCCCGTGGCGGCAACCGCCAGCACGAGCGCCCAGCCGGTCAGGGCGAGCACCGTGGCGGTCTCGCCGGCGCCCTGAAGCAGCAGGCCCACGACCAGCGGCCCGGCCCAGCCGGCGGAGAACGAGATCAGCGTGGAGGCGGCCTGGACCCGTCCCTGGAGACGGTCGGGAGCCAGCGCCACGCGGTAGCCGACCACGAACGAGTTCGTCACCGGAGTGATCAGCTCCGCCACCGCGACGATCGCGCCGAGCAGCAGCGCGCCCGGCGCCACCAGCAGCAACGGGATCGACGCGGTCATCGCCCAGCTCTCCCCGACGAGCGCGCCCCGCGCGGTCATCCTGCGCTGCAGGCGCGGCGCGAGCAGCGCTCCGAGCAGTCCGCCGCCGGCGGCGATCCCGAGCATCAACCCGACGGACGCCGAGGAGGCGCCGTGGTGCCGGGCGAGTACGACGATGAGCAGGTATAGCCCGGAGAAGATCGGGTTGCTTCCGGCGAAGAGCAGCATCGAGTTGCGCAGGAACGGCCGCTGCCAGAGCCAGCGCAGCCCCTCCCGGGCACCGCCAAAGGCCTCATCCACTCGAGCCTCCTGGAACTCGGTTGCGATCAGAAGCTTGGTGACGGTCGACACGGCGGAGGACACGGCATCGGCCACGAAAGGGATCGCGCGGGCGATCCCGAACAGCAGCCCCCCGAGCGGTGGCCCGGCGAGCATCGCCCCGAACGTCCGCGACTCGTTGCGCGTCACCGCCTCGCCGAGCTGCTCGGGCGCAACGAGCTGGCGCAGGGCGCCGCGCTCGGCGACGTAGCTGACCACGAAGCCGATCCCATCGATCGCCGCCACCGCCACGATCAACGCATACGGGACGCTTCCCGCCGCCAGCGCGGCCGGGATCGACGCCATGGCCAGTGCCCGCACCCCGTCGGAGGCGACCATCAGGTACTTGCGGTTGACCCGATCGGCCAACCACCCGGCGGGCAGCGCGAGCGCGGCGACCGGCACGTTGCGCGCGAAGCCGACCAGGCCCGCCTTGGCCGGCGAGCCGGTCACAGCCAGCACCAGCAGGGGGTAGGCGACGAGCGAGACCTGCGATCCGAGTTGGGATATCGCCTGCCCGCTCCAGAGCAGGAGGAACTCTCGGTTGCGACGCAGCGGGTGCGGGGCCATCCTCCGTCACCGGTTCTATCGCGTCACCCGCCTCGATGCTCCGTGGACGGCGTCGGGTGCTCCGCGGCCAGCCACTGCGCGCGGCCGGCCACTGCGCGGGGCCGGCCACTGCGCGCGGCCCGCCACTGCCCGCGGCCAGCCATCGCCTGCGGCCTATGATTGCTCGAACGTCCTGCCGGTGCCGTTCCCCGAGGACCGGGTAAGGGAGCGGCCACTGGCAAACTCGATTTAGGAGGAGCAATGAAGATCGGCCGCTTGCTGCTCAGACTCACCGTCGGGGGCTTTTTCTTCGGGCACGGCACGCAGAAGCTGTTCGGCTGGTTCGGGGGGCACGGAATCGACGCGACCGCCCAGATGTTCGAGGGCCTCGGAATGCGGCCCGGGCGGCGCAACGCCATCGCCGCGGGCGCCGCCGAGGCCGGGGGCGGGGCGGCCATCGCGCTCGGACTGGCCACGCCGCTGGCCGCCGGCGTGCTGACCTCGGTCATGCTCACCGCGATCCATCGCGTCCATCTGAAGAACGGCCCGTGGGTGACCAGCGGCGGCTACGAGTACAACGCGGTGCTGATCGCCGCGGTGCTCGCGCTGGCCGAGGTCGGACCTGGCGGCCTGTCGCTCGACGCCGCCCTGGATCAGGAGCGCAGCGGCCCCGGCTGGGCGCTGGCCGCCGCGGCGATCGGCGTCGCGGGCAGCGTCGGCGCCCACCAGCTGGCCGCAGCCCAGCCCGCACCCGCGGCGCCGGCCCCGACACCTGCGACGAGCGACGCCACCAGCGCCACCGCCCCGGCGACGGCCGACGCGGAGCAGGCGCAGGAGGCCGGCACGCCGCAGTAGCCCGGGAGCCGAGGTGTCGACGGCTGAAGCGGCCCTCGGGCCGCCAGCGCACGAGGAGGGCAGCGGGAACCCGCGGGTGCGCGTCATCTTCATGGCGCTCCTGCTGGTCCTGCTGCTTGCCTCACTCGACCAGACCATCGTTTCGACCGCGCTGCCGACCATCGTCGGGGACCTCGGCGGGCTGTCACACCTGTCATGGGTGGTCACCGCTTACCTGCTGTCCTCGACGGTCGCCGGTCCGCTCTACGGCAAGCTGGGCGACCTCTACGGCCGCAAGCTGCTGCTCCAGGTCGCGATCGTCGTGTTCCTGATCGGCTCGGCACTGTGCGGGCAGTCGCAGGACATGACCGAGCTGATCGTGTTCAGGGCGATCCAGGGGCTGGGCGGAGGCGGACTGATCGTGACCACGATGGCGGCGATCGGCGACATCATCCCGCCAAGCGAGCGGGGGAAATACCAGGGGTTCTTCGGCGCGGTATTCGGCATATCGACGGTGATCGGTCCGCTGCTCGGAGGTTTCTTCGTCGACAACCTGTCCTGGCGATGGATCTTCTACGTGAACCTGCCGATCGGCCTGGTCGCGCTGGCGGTGATCGCCGTCGCCTTCCAGTCGGTGAGCGGCCACGTCCATCACCGGATCGACTACGTCGGGGCGGCTGTCCTCACCGCCGGGCTGTCGGCGATCGTCCTGTTCACCAGCCTCGGCGGTACCAGCTACGGGTGGGGGTCGCCGCTGATCATCGCCCTGATCGCGACCGGCGCGGTGCTGCTCATGCTGTTCCCCATCGTCGAGTCGCGCGCGGCCGAGCCGATCCTGCCCCTGGCGCTGTTTCGCAACCGCACGTTCGTGGTGACCAGCGCCGTCGGCTTCATCATCGGACTGGCGCTGTTCGGCGCGGTCACCTTCCTGCCGCTCTACCTCCAGGTGGTCAAGGGCCACAGTCCGACCGTGTCGGGCCTGTTGATCACGCCGATGATGGGCGGCCTGCTGGTCACCTCGATCCTGAGCGGTCAGCTGATCTCGCGCTTCGGCCAATATCGCCGGTTCCCGATCGCCGGCACGGCGATTGCCACGATCGGCCTGTTTCTGCTGTCCCGAATCGGGGTGTCGACGTCGACCGGCAGCGTCGCGATCGGCATGGTCGTGCTCGGCCTGGGCCTCGGCATGGTCATGCAGGTCCTGGTGCTCGCGGTGCAGAACGCGGTCGAATTCCGCTACTTGGGCGTAGCCACCGCGGGCTCGACGCTGTTTCGGCAGATCGGCGGCTCGATCGGGGTGTCGGCGTTCGGAGCGATCTTCTCGAGCAACCTGAGCCGGGAGCTGTCCAGTCGGCTGCCCCGGGGTGTGCATGTGACCGCCGCGGCCAACCCGGCGGTCGTCCACCGACTCCCGGCGGCGATCAAGGCTCCTTACATCGCGGCTTTCGCCGCCGCCCTTACCCCGGTGTTCGTCACGGCCGCGGCCGTCTCGTTCGCGGCATTCCTGCTCAGCTGGCTGCTCCGCGAGCTGCCGCTGCGCCAGACCGCCGCCGCCGAGGGGGTCGGCGAGAGCTTCGCCTCCCCGCGTCACGACAGCTCCGAGCAGGAGCTCGAGCGCATCCTCAGCTCGCTGCTCCAGCGTGAGGAGCGCCAGCGCGTCTACGAGAAGCTGGTCGACCGCTCGGGCGTCCACGTCACGCCACCCGAGGGCTGGCTGCTCAACCGCATCGCCGAGCATGCGCCAACCACACCGCCGGCGCTGGCCGCCACGCTCCACGTCGGGCTCGACCAGCTCCGCGAGCCGCTCGCCGGCCTCACCGAGCGCGCCTATGTGACCGCCGCTCCGGACCGCGTCGACCCGGACCGTGCCGACCCGGACCGCGAGCTCGAGCTCACCGAGGCCGGGGTGCACGCGCGCGAGCAGCTGATCGCCGCCGGCCGGGCTGAGCTGTGCCGTCTGCTCGACGGCTGGGAGCCCGAGCAGGACGAGGAGCTCCAGCCCGTGCTGCGCCGACTGGCCGGCGCGCTCGTCGTCGAGATGCCCGCCTAGTGCCCCGACACTAGGCCGGAACCGAGACCTGCGGAGCCGCCACCACGGAGGCCAGCCACGGGTAGCGATCGGTGTCCTTGCCCGCGTAGTCGGGATCCAGGTAGATGAAGC
>JAFAWR010000148.1 GCA_019241635.1 Solirubrobacterales bacterium | reverse complement strand
GAGCAGACCTCAGCATCCGCCCAGCAGATCGCCGCCAGCGCGCACGAGCTCTCCAACAACGCCGAAGCGCTCAACCAGCTCGTCGCGCAGTTCAAACTCACCGCGTGATCCGAGACGGCTCGGCATCGCTCGCCATAGACACGGGGGCGAGCGGTCCCGAGACCTCCAGCAGCATGGATTCCATGACTCCTCCCTCAGTGGGATGGGTTCATGACGCTGCTATTCGGATCACGCCGCCTGTATCGCTGCGAAGCGATGCCGGCCATCTAATTGGCGCTCTTGCTGTGCGCGCTTAGCGCAACTCTCGGCGCCGGCTGCAAAATGCCGTGCGCCGCTCAAGGGTTTTTCGGCGAGGCATCACCGGCTTGCCCTACCGAGCATTCGGCGAACGGGGCGTGTTGTGGTCGGGGCGCACGCTCGTGAAGGTGGCGGGCGACCTCGGTGAAGTTCGCGCCGAGGCGGTGTCCCATGAACGCGCGGGCCGGCAGCAGGCAGAGGTAGCCGGCGACTGGCACCGGCCCCAGGCGAGAAGCCAAGTGATGCGTCTGTGGCTCAGTCCGTCAGGTGGTCGACGAACCCCGCGATTGCTTCGATCGTCGTCCTGTTCCCCTCGAGATGCGGTAGGTGCGCGACACGATCGAGGTATCTGAGTTGGGCTCCCGGGATCAGGCGGGCGGCCTGCTCGCCGATCGGCTGCACGTCCTCGGCATCGAGGCGCCCGACCATTACAAGGGTCGGCGCGGCGATCTCGGCCAGGCGGGGCCAGGCTGCGGGTGACTCCGCTTGTTGGCCAGGGTCCTCGGCGCGGAGTGCGCGCCCGTTCATTTCGAAGAACAGCTCCCGCACCTCGCCGCCGACACGGCCCTCTTGGGCTGCGGGCCCGTCGAGCCACATCCAGGCATCGAGCCGGCCGAGTTCATCGATGTCGCCTGCTGCCTCGGCCGCGTCGAACCTGGCGTTTAGCTCAGCCGTAGGACCGTGCTGGAGGTCGGGGTAGGGAGCTCCGCGGACGCCGGTGCCGATCAGCACGAGTCCGGCGACGCGCTCGGGATGGGCGAGTGTTAGGTCGATCGCGGTCTGCCCACCTCTCGAGCACCCGACGATTGCCGCGCTGTGTGCCCCCGCCGCGTCGAGCACGGCAACCGCGTCGGCGACCGGCGACCAGCCGTCCTCGGGCTCGTAGACGGTCTCGCCGTAGCCACGCATGTCGTAGGCGATGCACCGGTGCCGCGGACTCAGTTGCTCGACCACGTGGCGCCAGCTGCGCCGGTCGGTGACCCCGGCGTGAATCAAAAGCACGTCCACGCCGTCCTGCACCCCATCACAGTCATACGCCAGCTGCGCTCGTCCTGAGCTCGCGAACATGCGTTGCGAGCCTATCGCCTGACACGACCCGAGCGTCGCCGCCTCAGCGGTCCGGCAACCCGGGAGTTGGGAAGACACACCTGGCCGTGGGTTTGGCGATGGAGGCGCTTCGCGCCGGCTACCTCGTCAGCTACATCACGCTCGACGACATCGTCGGCGAACTCAGGCAGGCAGACCAACTCGGGACGCTGCGGAACAAGCTCGCGCACTATGAGCGCCCGCGGGTTCTGATCGTTGATGGGGTCGGCTATCTAGGCTGGAGCACGCCGACGCGAGCCGGTTCTTCCAGCTCATCAACCGCCGCTACACCCGCTCCTCAATGATCACCACCTCGAACAAGCGCGTGTCCGAATGGGCCGATCTGTTCGGCGACGAAGTCCAAGCCGTCGCGATCCTCGACCGCCTCCTGCACGACGCAGAAACGACCTTTCCCCCACGACAATTGTATATCATAGCGACGTGTACGGCTGATCCTGGAGGACCCGATGAAGCAGCTGGTGCGCGAAGGCGTCGTCTTCCCAGAGTCTCCCCGCTGGCACGGTGGGCGCCTGTGGTTCTCCGACGTCTATGACTTCAGCCTGAAGGCGGTGGACGGCGCCGGCCACGTGACGACGGTGGCAAAGATGCCCGGCCGTCCGTCCGGGCTCGGGACGCTCCCGGACGGACGGATGCTCGTCGCCACCGCCCT
>JAFAWR010000132.1 GCA_019241635.1 Solirubrobacterales bacterium | reverse complement strand
CGCGCCCTTGCGTCTACAGATATGCGCGATGCTCTCGCCTGTACGAGGGTTGCCGTTCTCCGACATACGGGACAATCTGGAGATCTCGGATTCGGTTCTGAGCAAGCACCTGTCGACGCTCACTGAAGCCGGCTACGTTGAGGTTTTGCGTGTGCGAGCGGATTCACGTTCTCGGCGACAGGTCAGCCTCACCAAGCCGGGACGCACCGCGTTGCGCGGACACCTGGCGGCGCTGCAGGTGATCGCCGCCACAGCGGAACCGGACAAGGCCGAGGGCGTGCGCGCCCCGGTGCGGCGCCGAGCCGGTCGGACGACCGTGCTCGATCCTCGGACTGCCTGAACCGGCGGGACGCGAAGCGAACTCGGCGTCGTGGCGCTCACCGGATGGCTTCAGCCGGGCGGGTCCGTAACGCGGATGCCAGTGCGGTTTCGTTCTTCAGCGCGATCGGCACCGGTTCGTTGCTGGAGAATGCGACGGCGGCGACGTCTTTCAGGTCGAAGACCACGAGCGAGCCGTCGGCGAGACCGGGCTCGGCCAGGTAGATCCGGTCGTTTGTCTCAGCGACAAAGATGCCCTCGCTAACACGGGGTGGCGCGGTGCGCGCGCCGGCCGGCTGATCGAACAGGACCGCCGCGCTGCGCAGGATTGGGTTGTCCTCGGCTCGTATCCACCCGATCCAGCCCGCTACCACCGCGGCCAGCGCTGCGAGCACCACGAAACGGATCGCCAGAGGCACGCCCAGGTCGGTAACCATGACCCAGATCAGGCTCGCTCCGACCGCCACACCGGTTACTGCGAGAACGCTGTTGTATGGCACATGGTTGGCACTCTGCGTGTAGTAGAAGATCACCGCGCCGGCGGCTCCGAGCGCCCAGATGACTGCGATCGCGCCGTCCGGCCGCAGGATTCTCAAGTGGCCGACGGCCCACACGCCGATCCGCTTGCGGACCAGCCAGGACAGCACCGCGTATACGGTCAAGGCAACGAGCACGGCGCCGGCCATCGGTATGAGTGTCTCGGCACCGACCGCGACCAGCACGCCTCTCGGCTGCACGGCGACGGCCTGCTCCGCGGGAAGGCCAGCCTGGCTGAACCTTGCATACATGATCGCCCCACCGACGCCGGCGACGAGACCTAAGACGCCGATGCCGGCAGCGCCGGCTCCGACGAGCGTCAGGGCAGTCTCGGTGAACGGGTTCCGTCGCCCGACCTCAGACCGAGCGCCGAATTCGCGCCTCGCCTCATCAATCAACATCGCGCGACTAAGAGGCGCGAGGGGCGCTGCTGATACGCCTACCGTCCGGGCGGATGGTCACCATGTCCGACCCGTGTCCAGGTCCCCGCTGCAGACGACCCCGGCTTTGCGCACCTGGCAGACGCGTGCGCTCGGAGCGATGGATCAGTGGGAGCGGGGTTCATTCCTGCTCTCGGCGGCACCCGGGGCGGGCAAGACGCGGCCGGCGTTGGAGTTCGCTCGTCGCCAGCTGGCCTCCGGCGCGGCGAAGTCCGTGGTGGTGGCTTGCCCGACCGGGCCCTTGACGCGGCAGTGGGCCCGTGCCGCGAGCGCGTTGGGGGTGGAGCTCGAGGTGGACGCGTCCTCGCCACGCCCGCCGGCGGGCTTCGACGGCGTGGCGGTGACGTACGCGCGGATCGCCAAGGCGCCGGCTCGCTGGGAGCGGGCGACGTCGACTCGGACGCTGGTCATCGCCGATGAGGCGCACCATCTGGGCGAGGATCTGGCTTGGGGGGAGGCGTTCGCGCGGGCGGTCGGCCGCTGCGAGCGGTGGCTGTTGTTGTCCGGGACCCCATTTCGTTCCGACGCGACGCCGATCCCGGGCGTGCGGTACGACGCCGCCGGACTCGCCGAGCCCGACGTCGCCTATAGCTACGCGGATGCCGTGAGCGACGGCATCTGTCGGCCGGTGTCCTTCATCGCCTATGACGGAACGCTGTCGTGGCGGAGCGGGGACGATGTGATCGAGTCGAGCTTCGAGACGGCGTTGACCGGCCGCGAGGCGAGCCGCCGGTATCGCACCGCGATCTCCACTGAGCTGCCCGACGGGCTACCGCGGATCCTGCGCGAAGCCGACGCCAAACTCCGGATGCTGCGCGGTGACGGGCACCCGGACGCCGGCGGACTGGTGATCGCCGCGGACTCATCTCATGCGCGCCGGGTCGCCGCGCTACTGCGCGAGGCCACCGGCCGGAGCCCGCTGGTCGTGCTCCACAACGAGCCCAGGGCGGCGGAAAAGCTGGCCGGGTTCACAAACGCTCGCGACCCGTGGATCGTCGCGGTGAACATGGTCTCCGAAGGCGTCGATATTCCCCGCCTGCGGGTCGGCGTGTACGCCACGGCGGCCAAGACGCCGCTCGTCTTCCGCCAGATCGTCGGTCGCTTCGTGCGGACCATCCGGCACCGGCCGCCGGAGCCGAGCTGGCTCTACATTCCCGCGGACCCGGTGTTGCGCGATCACGCCGCGGCGCTGCAGCACGAGATCCGCCATGCGTTGCGCAGACCGGAGGATGACCCCGAGAGCGATTTCGACCGACCCGACGTGTCCCGGTCAGAGCGTGGTGAGATGCTCGCGTTCGAGCCATTGAGCGCGGACGTCGCCCCGCAGATGACGCTGTTCGGAACGCCCGCCCCGCCGGCGGCCCACCGATTCGCAAGCGGCGCGCGAGGACTCGCTTCGGACGCCGAGTCGGAGGGCCGTCACCACAGGACCCCGGCATTCGAACAGCGCGCGAGGCTGCGAGACGAGCGACACCGGCTCGTCGCCGAACTGGCCCGCCGCGACAGAAGCACTCATCGCGAGGTGAATGCCTGGATCAACCGCAAGCTCGGCATCGCCTCGGTCGAGCACGCGACTCTGGACGATCTCGAACGCTCGGTCGAGTTGCTCGTCGGCAAGCTCACGCGCCGACCATGAACCGCCTTGGGTTCCCGCGCCGATGCGGAGCCCGGCGCGGGAGCGTACCCTTTGGCGTGCGCTGCGCGTGAGATTCCGCGAGAGACTTCCGTTGTTAAGGCGTTCGGCGTGAGGGACTACAACGGGGGTCAAGCCGTGACTACTCGATCAGGTGAAGGACAGGCGACCTATCACGATCTACGTGAGCGGACCAAGCGCCAGGAGCGCGATCGCGAGGAGAACCTCAAGCGACTCGTCGAGCTCCGTCGCGAGCGCCAGCTGCACTCGTTCCAAAGCCCAGACGCGGCGCTGGCTACGGACGTTCCGGAATAGCTCGCCGTCCGCGCGACGCGGCGCCTGACCGTGAGGATCAGGCGTGACCGGCTGCGGGGGCTGGGGTCGCCATTGGCGATCGCAGCCCTCTGCGGGGCGGCCTGTGCGGCCTGGTTTCCAGCCACGTCGGGGGCTCGTAATCAGAAGTCGGTCTGCGGACCGGTCGCCGCTCAGACCGTGGCGGCGAACCGCACCGCTCGCGTCTATCGCGAGCTGACCGGGAACGGTCAGCTGGGGCGGCTTTGGGAATACCGCGGCTGCGCGGCCGGCAGCGCCAGGTCGCAGCTCCTCGCCGGCGGCGTGATCTCGCTCCCCGGAAAGCGGGTCTACGGCTGTGCCGGGCGTGGCTGCAGGTTGATCGAGGTGATCCGGCTGGTCGGTGCCGACGTCGGCTTCATCG
>JAFAWR010000080.1 GCA_019241635.1 Solirubrobacterales bacterium | reverse complement strand
GGTGTTGGCGATCAACGGGGTGTAGCCGGCCTCGCGCAGGCCGTCCTCGATCCCCCGGACGACCGCGGCGAACAGCGGGTTCATCAGGTCGGGGACGAGCACCCCGATCGTGTGCGAGCGGTTGGTCCGCAGTCCACGCGCGATCGGGTTCGGGCGGTAGCCGAGCTCCTGCGCGGCGTCGAGCACGCGGCGCGCGGTCCGTTCGTTGACCAGGCCGCGCGTCTGCGGATTGAGCGCGCGTGACACGGTTCCCGGGTGGACCCCCGCCACGCGCGCGACGTCTCGCAACGTAGCCGGTCCGGCCAGGCTCAGCTTCCTCACCGCCATGGCTCAGGGATTATGCACACGTTTGCAGGTGTCGTTGGGGCGGGTCCCGCCCCGGGGCCGGGCCCGGGCCGAGGCATCCCCCCTGCTCCCCTCGCTCTTGCCATCGGTTCGGTTGGCGAGACGTGACCGGTCGCGAGGGGAGCAGACGGGGACCTCGGCCCGCGCCTCGCCCGCAGGCCCCCGCCCGCCCAACCCTGGCCGTGCGCCTCAATCAGCCTTCGCTTGAAGCCATGAGGCCGGCCTGGCGTGTGTCATTTGAACCCGGCGCCTCCGTCCGGCGCCGCTAGTCGGGTCGGAGGCCGGGTTCGCGACCGGCCGGGGAGTGCGGGACGGGGCGCGGGGGTGCGGGTGGAACCGAGCAGCGGAGCGGCTCCTCCGAGGTGACCGTCATCCGCTCGCCGTGGTGGAGGAGCTCGAGCGGCTCGCCGTCGAGCAGCTCGTAGGTGGCTTGGTCGGGGGTCACCTCGACCCGGAGCCGGCGGCCCCGGAAGAGCATGCCGAAGCCCAGCCGGGTCAGGCGGGAGGGCAGGCGGGGCGCGAAGATCAGCGCGTCGCTGTGGTCGCGCATGCCGCCGAAGCCGGCCACCACGGTGTGCCAGACCCCCGACAGGGCGGCCAGATGGACGCCGTCGCGGGTGTTGAAAGCCAGGTCGCGCAGGTCGATGAACGCGCTTTCGGTGAGGTAGTCCAGGGCCAGGTCGAGGTGACCCACCTCGGCCGCCACCACGCCCTGGATCGACGCCGAGAGCGAGGAGTCCCGCACGGTGACGCTCTCGTAGAAGGCGAAATCGCGTGCCTTCTGGTCCTCCTCCCAGCGGTTGCCGAACAGATAGATGGCGAACACCAGGTCGGCCTGCTTGACCACCCGGCTCGAGTACAGGATGTAGTTGTGGTGGTGCAGGAGCAGTGGGTAGTCGTCCGGCGGGGTGGCATCGAAGTCCCACGGGCGCAGGCGCGTGAAGCCGTTGCACTGCTGGGTGATCCGGGCGTGGCGGTCGAACGGGACGACGATCGCGGCGGCGGCATCACGCCAGCTCGCCACCTCCTCCTCGGTGACGCCGAGCGTGGCCGCGTGACGCATGTGACGCACGGCCAGGTCGGCGGCGACCTCCATGTTCCGAGCCGCCATCAGATTGGTGAAGACGTTGTTGTCGACCAGCGCGGAATACTCATCGGGGCCGGTGACCCGCTCGATCCGGAAGCCGCCCTGGGCGTCATGGTGACCGAGCGAGCGCCACAGCCGGGCCGTGTGGACGAGCAGCTCGAGCGCCGGGCCGGTCTCGAACTCGTGATCCTCGGTGGCGAACAGGTAGCGCCGGACGGCGTCGGCGACGTCGCCGTTGATGTGGAAGGCCGCCGTGCCGGCCGGCCAGTACGCGGAGCACTCCTGACCCCGGATCGTGCGCCACGGGAAGGTCGCGCCCTCCAGGCCGAGCTCCTCGGCTCGCGCCTTGGCCAGGCTGAGGGTGGAGTGGCGCCAGAGCAACGCGTCCCGGGCGGCCAGCGGGCTCGAGTAGGTGAGCACGGGCAGCGTATAGGCGTCCATGTCCCAGAACGTGTGCCCGTCGTAGCCCGACCCGGTGAGGCCCTTGGCCGGGATCGCGCGGAGCTCGGCGCGCGCCGCCGCCTGGATCACGTGGAACAGGGCGAAGCGAACCGCCTGCTGGAGCGCGGCATCCCCGTCGAGCTGGATGTCGGCTCGCTCCCACACGTCGGCCAGGTACTCCCGCTGGGCCTTGACGAGTCCTTCCCAGCCGGTCCGGCGCGCGGCGGCCAGCGCCAGGTGGACCTGGTCGCGCAGGGAGGGCAGCGAACGCTGACTCGACCATCCGTAGCCGAGGAACTTGACGATCCGCAGCTTCTCGCCCGGCTGGAGCTCGGTGCTCACGGTCAGCCGGCCGAGGTCGTGTCCGCTCTCGGCCGCGGTGACCGTTCCCTCCGGGCCGTCGATCACGTGGTCGATCGCCGCCGCCACCCGCAGGCCGCTCGCCCGCGTGCGGTGCACGAGGGTGACCCGCATTTCGTGGACGTAGTGCTCCTCGGAGATCAGCGGCGCCTCGAGTGCGGCGGCCGCGCGCGGGTCCACCGAGTTGTCGGACCCGGCCACCGGCTCGTTGGCCACCAGCTCGGACTGAACCCCGATGCGGGCCGCGTCGCCCACGGGCTCGACCTCGAACAGGATCGCGGCAATCGAGCGCTGAGCGAACGAGACGAGCCGCGTGGAGCGGATGTGGACGGCCAGCCCGGCCGGTGAGATCCACTCGCACTCGCGCCGCAGGACCCCCTCGCGCAGGTCGAGCGTGCGCTCGTGGCGCACCAGCTTCCCGTAGCGCACATCGAACGGCTCATCGTCGACGAGGACACGGAACACCTTGCCGTTGGTGACGTTGATCATCGTCTGGCCCGCCTCCGGGTTGCCGTAGGCCGACTCGGCGTAGGGCAGCGGGTGCTTCTCGTAGAAGCTGTTCAGAAACGTGCCGGGCGACCCCGCCGGCTCGCCCTCGTCGAGGTTGGCGCGCAGGCCGATGTGCCCGTTGGACAGGGCGAAGATCGACTCGGTCTGGGCCAGCAGCTCGAGGTGGAGCTCGCGTTCGGTGACCGACCACGGCTCGACCGTGAACACGTCGGGGCCGATCACGCCGGCTTCTCCAGCAGCTCGTCGAGGTCCTGGACCACGACGTCCGCCCCGTGCTGGCGCAGCGCCTCGGCGTGCCCGGTGCGATCGACGCCGATCACCCAGCCGAAGTTTCCGGCCCGCCCGGCCTCCACGCCGGCCAGCGCATCCTCGAACACGGCCGCGTGGGCCGGCTCGGTATCCAGCGCCCGCGCTCCGGCCAGGAAGGTGTCGGGAGCCGGCTTGCCGGCCAGGTGCTCGTGCTCGGCCACCTGCCCGTCGATCCGCGCCTCGAACAGCTGCTCGATCCCGGCGGCGGCCAGCACGTCCTTGCAGTTCGTGCTCGAGGACACCACCGCGGTGCGCAGGCCCTGCTTGCGGGCCGCCTCGGCGAAGCGCACCGACCCCTCGTAGGGCTCGACGCCGTCGTCGTGGATCAGCTTCAGGACCAGCTCGTTCTTGCGGAGGCCCAGGCCGTAGACCGTCTCGGCGTCCGGCGGGTCCTCGGGCGTGCCGAGCGGCAGCGCGATCCCGCGCGACTTCAGGAACGAGCTCACCCCGTCCCGGCGCGGCTTCCCGTCGACGAACTCCTCGTAGTCGCCGGGCACCGTGAACTCGTGAAACGGCTCGCCGGTGCGCTGCGAGCGCTCGCGCAGGTACGCGTCGAACATCTGCTTCCACGCCCTGGCGTGGACCTTGGCGGTCTGGGTCAGAACCCCGTCGAGGTCGAACAGGCAGGCTGTGATTCCGTCGGGCAGGTCGAGCACGACGGGGAAGCTTCCCGCAAAGTGCCTGAAAGGAAAAGTGCGGGGGCGGTTATGAAAGACCGCTGTCAGGCCACGCTGGCTTGCCGGCGCTCGCTCTCCAGGCTGACGTTGCGCGCGCCGCCCTCGCCGGCCGACACAATCGCCTCGCCGAGCAGCGCGTCGAGCTCGGCGTGCAGCCCGGGGCCGTGGGCAACGCGGAAATCCGGCCCGAGCTTCAGCCGTCGGTCGCCGACCGAGGTGCTCAGCTCGATCACGACCTCGGACTCGCCGGGGAAGTCGGCCAGCACGTCCTTGAGCTTGGGCAGGACGGACGCCGCCAGCGCGGTGGCGTCGAGCCGTAGGCGCAGCGCGTTCGGCAGCGCCGGCCGGCGCGCCGCCTGCTCGGCGGCCGCGGCCACCTCCTCCGCGGAGGGCTCGAAGCGCTCGACCTGCTGGACGACGATGCAGGTGGTCTCGCGATCCTTGTGGTCGACCCGGCCGCGGACCAGCACGATCGAATCGGGCGCGAGCAGCTCACGAGCGGTGGCCAGCACGTTGCCGAAGACCAGCAGCTCGACCGAGGCCTCGAGGTCGTCGAGGGTGGCGAACATCATCGGGTCGCCCTTCTTGGTGCGGATCGTCTTGGTCTCGACGATCATGCCGCCGACGGTCACCCAATCGCCGTCGCGTCGGCCGGGCAGCTCGGACAACGGGCTGTCGACGCGCGCGTCGAGCGCGGCCCTCACCTCCTTGAGCGGATGGGCGGAGATGAACAGCCCGATCGACTCCTTCTCGGCGGCCAGCAGCTCGGCCCGCTCGAACTCGACCGCCGGGATCGGGGCGTGGCTCGGGCTGACGAAGCCGCCGGTGTCCTCGCCGCCGGCGACGTCGTCACCGAGGTCGAAGATCGAGCCCTGGCCGATCGCCGCGTCCTGCTGGGCCTTCTGCCCGGCGCCCTGAGCCTGCTCGAGCATCATCAGCATGCCCTTGCGCGTGGCCCCCGTCGAACCGAACGCACCGCACTTGATCAGCGCCTCGATCGCCTTCTTGTTGACCGCCCGGCTGTCGACCCGCGAGCAGAAATCGAACAGGGTCAAAAACGGACGAATCGGCGGGTCGTAGTCGCCGCGGGCACGCTTGATCGCCTCAACCGCCGCGTAGCCGACCCCCTTCACGGCATCGAGCCCGAAGCGGATGTTGCCGTCGACAACCACGAACTCGTGGTCTGAGAGGTTGACGTCGGGCGGGAGGATCGAGATGCCCATCTGCTCGGCCTGGGAGACGAAGAACGGCACCTTGTCCTTGGTGTCCATCACCGAGGAGATCAGGGCGGCCATGTACTCGGCCGGATAGTTGGACTTCAGCCACGCCGTGCGGTACGCGATCAGCGTGTAGCAGGCGGCGTGGGAGCGGTTGAAGCTGTAGTCGGCCGAGCGCTCGTTGGTCGTCCACAGCCACTCGATCACCTGCGCGCTGGTCCCCGAGGCCTGGCAGCCGGCGACGAACTCGGGCTTGAGCTTGGCCATCGCCTCGCGGTTCTTCTTGCCGATCGCCTTGCGCAGGTCGTCCGCCTTGGCGCCGCTGAACCCGGCGAGGTCCTTGGCGATCTGCATGGCCTGCTCCTGGTAGAGGATCACGCCCTTGGTCGCCTCGAGAATCGGCCGCAGCCGATCGTCCGCGTAGGTGATCAGCTCCGGGTGGTGCTTGCCGCGCGCGTAGGTCGGGATCTGGTCCATCGCGCCCGGCCGGTACAGCGCGTTCAGCGCGACCAGGTCGTCGAACTCGTCCGGCTTGACCTTCTTGAGCGCCTCGCGCATGCCCTCGGACTCGAACTGGAACACGCCCACCGAGTCGCCCCGGGCCATCATCTCGTAGGTCGGCGCATGGTCGAGCGGCAGCCGGGCCATGTCCGGGCGCTCGCCGGTCGAGCGCTCGATGATGTCGAGCGCGTCCTCGATCACGTCGAGGTTGCGCAGACCGAGGAAATCCATCTTGAGCAGGCCGAGCTGCTCGACCGGCTTCATCGAGAACTGGGTCACGGTGCGGAACACCCGCTCGCCGTTCTCGTCGGTCGAGCCCGAATCGGCGATCTGCAGCGGCACGATGTCGGTGAGCGGACGGTCCGCGATGACCACCGCGGCGGCGTGGATGGAGGAGTTGCGCACGATCCCCTCGAGACCCTGGGCCACCTCGACGATCTGCCTGGCGGTCGGGTCCCGATCGACCTCGGCGCGCAGCGGCTGGCCCGGCTTCAGGCAGTCCTCGAAGCTGGGCGGCCGGCCCATGATCGGGTCGGGGATCAGCTTGGCCAGGCGGTCCCCGGCACCGTAGTCATGGCCGAGCACGCGGGCCGCATCGCGGGTCGCGGCCCGCGGGAACATCTTGCCGAAGGTCACGATCTGGGCCACCGACTCCTTGCCGTACTTGTCGATCACGTAGCGGATCACCCGCTCGCGGCCGCGGACCGAGAAGTCGATGTCGATGTCCGGCATCGACACCCGCTCGGGGTTCAGGAACCGCTCGAACAGCAGCCCGTAGCGCAGCGGGTCGACGTCGGTGATCTGCAGCGAGTAGGCGACCAGCGACCCGGCGGCCGAGCCGCGGCCCGGCCCCACCGCGATCCCGGAGTCCTTGGCGTACTTGACGAAGTCCCAGACGATCAGGAAGTAGCCGCTGAAGCCCATCCGCTCGATCACCCCGAGCTCGTACTCGGCGCGCTCGAGCGCGTCGGCGGGCGGCGGGTCGCCGTAGCGCTCGCGCAGTCCCTCGAGCACCAGCGCGCGCAGGTACTCCCCCTCGCTCTCGCCCCCCGGGGTCGGGTAGCGCGGGATCAGCTGACGGCCGAGCTCGAGCTCGACGTCGCAGCGCTCGGCGATCTCGACCGTCGAGGCCAGCGCCTCCGGCCACTCCGCGAACGCCTGGGCCATCTCCTGGTTGGAGCGCAGATAGAACTCATTGGCGTCGAAGCTGATCTTGGGCTGGCTGAGCGTCGACTTGGTCTGCACGCACAGCAGCGCGGCATGATGGCTGTAGTCCTCCCGGCGCAGGTAGTGGACATCGCCGGTGCCGACCAGCGGGCGCCCCACCTCGCGGGCGATCTTGACGATCCCCTCGTTGGCCTGGTCCTGAGCGGTCACGCCGTTCTTCTGGACCTCGAAATACACGTTGTCGGCGCCGAAGGCGTGCATCAACTCATCGGCGTGGGCCCTGGCCTGAGCGAGCTGCCCGGCCACCAGGTGCTGGCAGAAGCGCGACTGCAGGCACCCGGTCAGCACGATCACCCCCTCGGCGTGGGCGGCCATCTGGGCCAGGTCGACCGACGGCTTGCCGCGCTGGTAGCCCTCGAGGAAGCCGGCCGAGCACAGCTTGACCAGGTTGCGGTAGCCGGTCGGGTTGGCCGCGAGCAGCGTCAGGTGGAAGCGATCGAGCCGGCCCGGGCCGCGTCGCTCGTGGTCGTCGACCACGTACACCTCGCAGCCCAGGAGGGGCTTTACGTTGTGCTTGCGGGCGGCGGTGAACAGCTCGACCGCGCCGTTCATCACGCCATGATCGGTGAGGGCCACGGCGGGCTGGTCGAACGCTGCGGCGCGCTCCACCAGGGCCTCGACCCTGCACGCGCCGTCGAGCAGGGAGTACTCGGAATGGACGTGGAGGTGGACGCAGGGAGAGCTCATGCGGGCGAGGAAGCGGATCGACTTGATCGCTCGTCTCCGAGCATAGGCACCGTGTCGGACGCCTGTGGCGGGGTTAGCCGCACTGTGCGCGATCGAGCCACTGGCGCACGAGAGCGACCGGCCGCTCCGCCCCCGCCACCTCCAGATCCGGGCCGCCGGCGCCGCCGAGGAACCTCAGGAGGTCCTCGCCTTGGCACACCAGCACGCCGGCCACCGGGCCGTGCGGCTCCTCGCCGGCGGCCAGCGGTGGCCTGCCATCCCGAATGTGGAGATACGCGCCCGGGGCGCTCGCCGCGGGCTCGCGGTGCCCGAGCACGAAGCGCTCGCCCGTGGTCCACGCCGGATCGATCATGAGACCGGCCAGCGTGAAGGCCAGCACCGGATCCAGACGCACGCCGGCCAGGGCCAGCTCACCTAGCGTGAGCCGGGCGTCGAGCAGCCGGTCCAGCGCGGCCAGCCGCCGTCGGTCCCCACGCACGCGGGCCATGCGTCCCGGCGGCACGCGCAGGCGGCGGCGTACCCTCCCGGCCCGCAGCAGGCGGGCCAGGCTGGCCAGATCTCCCACGAGCTGGAAATCGAGCTCGGCAGCGGGGCGCGGCGTGGCGTCACGCTCGACGTGCATGCCCAGGCTGTCCGACGTGACGTGAGCGACCAGGACGTCGCTCAGGACCAGGTCGTAGGCGACGGGTTGCGGATCGACCGCCCGCTGAGCCGGGAGCAGGGCGAGGACCAGCCGGCCGGCCGTGGAGGCGTCCGTGGCCGCGAGGCGCCGAAAGACCGGGTAAAGCCACGGCCGGGCCGGCCGCGGGGGCTCGGGCGGATCGACCGTGACCGCCAACCCGCCCGGGTTGTCGAGGTCGTCCGGAGCTGGCGAAGCATCCGGAGGAGGAGCCTCATCTGGAGCGGGGTCTGGCGGCGGCGTGCGCTCGCGCAGACGGGCCAGGGCCGCGCTCAGCTCCTCCGGCTGGACCGATCCTGCCGGTGCCGGCCGCCCAGAGGGCGGCGGCGGTGGCGCCGTTGGCGCTGACGCGGGTCGCTCCGGCGGGGTCGCCGCCCGGATCTGGGCCAGTTCGGCTCGGACCAGCGCGATCGCCTCGTAGGCCCGAGCCGACCGGCGGCGCTGCGCCTCGGCCTCCTCGCGAGCCGCGGCGAGATCACGGGCTAGCTCGGCCGGGCGCGGGTCCGCCGGCTGACCACGACGGCGGACCAGGCCGGTCTCGGCTGCCAGCAGCCTCCGGTCGCCGGCCCGCTCGGCCGGCCGAGGCGCCGGGACCGCCGGGCGCGCGTCTCGGGCGGCGTGGTCGAACTCGAGCTCGAGCCGGCTGAGCGCCCCTCGTGCCCCGTCGGCCGCAGCCGGGGGCGGCGAGGGCTCGGCCGGGGCCGGCGAGGGCTCGGCCGGGGCGGGCGCCGCTCGTTCGGCGAGGCGGCGCTCGGCTTGGACCCGTGCCGTCTCGGCGGCCGCCCGAGCCGACTCGGCGGCCGCCCGGGCGGACTCGGCCGCCGCGGCCAGATGCCCGGCCTCGTCGACGGCGCGTCGCAACCGCCCGAGCTCGCGTTCGAGCTCGGCCACGTGGTCGTGCAGGGCGCGCAGATCGTGCTGAGCGGACCGGCTGCGCCGAGTCAGCTCCTGCTCGAGGTCGGCCCGGAGCGCGCTTTCCGCGTGCGCATGCTGCTCGGCACTGCGCAGCCGGCGCGCGCCCTCGGCGAGGTTTGCCTTAAGGCGGTCGGACTGCGCCCGCGCCTCGCCGAGCTCGCTCTCGAGCCGGTTGACCTCCGCGCTCAGCTCGGCCACGCGCCGGCGAGCGCTCTCGGCCGCCAGCTCGGACCCCCTGGCCCGGCGTGCCTCGAGGAGCTCGGGACCCGGCCCCTGAGTGATCGTCACCTCTCCGATCGGAAGCGGGACCATCACGCCTCCGAGCTGGAGGAACGTCCGGCCGGGGAGCGCGGGCGCCAGCGCCGCCGGCACCGAGAAGCTCATCCGCCAGGTTCCGGGCGCGGCGCCGGTCAGCGACGGCGGTTCGGGCATGGCCGGGAAGCGCTGGCGTCCGGCGTCGGTCTCGACCACGAGGGTGGCCTGGCCGCGCGGCTCGGGGCGTCGTCGCCAGCGACCGATCACCCGCACGGTGAGGCTCGGCCCACCCTCGGAGACGCACTCAACGGCCTCGATCCCGAGCGAGGAGGGCAGGTCGGTCATCGGCGCGCACGGTAAGACCGCGCGCGGACGTCAATTCGATCTAATCGTTGTCGCCGCCGCGCCGGAGCGCGACCGCAGCACCGCCGACGAGTACCGCGCCGGCTGCGCTCGCGATCGCGAGCTTGCGCCCGTCGACCGGGAGCTTGCGGCGCAGGTACCACTTGGCGGCCTGCCAGACCACGAAGCCAAGAGCCTTGTAACCCATCGCCTGGAGGCTACCCCTCGCCGGAATCGCGTAGTCGCCAGGCCATCCGCGACTGCAACGACCACAGCTCGATGAACCCGGGCGAGGCGGCCTGGGCGAACAGCCCGCCCGACTCGGCGAACGTGGCCAGCTGGGCGTCGTATACGGCGTGCGGCGATGAGCGCGTTACCACGCGCGCCGATCCCTTGTAGAGCTTGATCCCGATCGTCCCGGTCACCTGGGCGTTGGCGGCCTCCATGTACGCGTCGA
>JAFAWR010000332.1 GCA_019241635.1 Solirubrobacterales bacterium | reverse complement strand
GGTTGGTGACAAGCTCGAGATCCGGGTCAAGGGTCCGAACGTAACCCCGGGGTACTACCGCCAGCCCGAGCTGACCGCGGCCACGTTCGACGAGGAGGGCTACTACCGCTCGGGCGACGCTGTGCGGCTGATCGACCCAGACGATCCGAACCGCGGGATGCTGTTCGACGGGCGGATCGCCGAGAACTTCAAGCTGCTCACCGGGACATGGGTGGCGGTGGGTTCGCTGCGCACTCGGCTGCTCAGCGCGGCCGGGTTCTTGAGCGACGCGGTGATCTGTGGCCAGGACGCCGAGTATGTGGCGGCTCTGGCGTGGCTCAACCCAGCCGAGACGCGCGACCTGGCCGGCGACGAGGTTCGCGAACGCCTGGCCCAGGCGCTGGCGCGCATCAACGAGGGCGCGGGATCGGCGATGCGGATCGAAAGGCTCCTCCTGCTCGAGGCGCCGCCCAGTCTCGATGCCGGCGAGATCACCGACAAGGGCTATCTGAACCAGCGCCGCTGTCTCGAGTGCCGGGCCGCCGAGGTCGTGCGGCTCTACGCGGCCGATCCGGATCCTGAGGTGGTCAGGCCGGCGTAGTGCCGATCACGGGCGGGACGGGTCTTCAACCGCCGCGTGGGCCGGCCGGCGATCGCGCACCCCGGCGAGCAGCGGCGGCGAGTACCAGGCCGGTCCCTCCATGTTGATGAAGCGCTCGAGCTTGGGGGTCTGCGGCCGCGCCCGGCCGAGCGCGTAGAGGACGACCGGGATCACCCCACCCGCGACGGCGAGTCCGAGCCCGATCCACAGCGCGATGCCGGTACCGGCGATCGGGTTGCTCCCGACCGTGACCGCGAAGTGCGCGAACAGCGGCGCGATCATGAACGCGGCGACCGCGCGCATCAGCTCGACGATCGCGAACACACGCTGCAGGTTGTTGGACGGCAGCGAGAAGCCGGCCACGAACAGAGCCGGCGCGACGCTCGCGCCGAGCCCGACGCCGGTGAGCCCCGCGCCGATCAGCGTGAGCGCCTGGCTGGGCGGAAGCTCGATCCGCAAGACCGCGATGCCCGCGGCGAGAAAGGCCATCCCGATCAGCGGTAGGTAGTGCATCCCGCGCGTCTTCATCACCGCCCCGAGAGCGAACGCGGTGAGCACGGCGCCGGCCAGCTCGGGCAGGAACAGCAGACCCAGATGCAGCGGCGTGTAATGAGGCGCGAGCAGCGACGCGGTCAGATCCGTGGCCGACACCGAGGCCGCGGCGGCAAACAGGGCGAGGACGAGGGCGGCCACGGGGATCGTGCTCGAGAACAGGCTGCGGATGGTCAGCAGCGGACCCCTCGAGCGGTACTGGTGGACGATCACGACCACGATCAACCCCAGCCCGGCGAGGAGCGGCAGGACCGTGATCGCCTCGAGGAAGCGATGGGTGAGCAGCTGCGAGGAGCCGTAGAACGCGGCGACGCAGCCGACCGCCGCGAGACCGATCACCCCGGGGGACCATGGAGCGGTGCGATCCATCGGGGGTGAATCCTCAAAGGTGAGCATCGACAGCACCAACGCGGCGACCGAGATCAGCGCCACGATCCAGAACAGCGGGCGCCACGCGCCGGCGCTCGCCTGGATCCCCCCGATCGTGGGTCCGAGCGCGACGGCCCCGAAGATGCACACGCTCATGATCACCGCAGTCTCGCGCAGGCGATCGAGGCCGAAGGCGAGCGCCAGCGGCGGCACGGCCGCGATCAGCAGCAGGCTCGTGCCCACGCCCTGAAGCACGCGACCGGTGATGAACATCACGGGACTCGACGCCGCCGCGGTCAGGATCGAGCCGATCACGAGCACGGCCGCATACAGGACCATCATCCGGCGCTGGGGCAGATGCTGGGCGAACTGGACGGCGAGCACCGTCCCGATCGCGTATCCGGCGTTGGCCAGGCCGGATCCCAGGCTCATGGTCTGGAGGCTCATGTGCAGGTCTTTCGCGATGATCGGCGTCACCGGCTGGAGCGCGGCCGACAGGGCGAGGTAGGGGACGAGCGCGAACACGACCATCGCGGCGGCGGCCGGGTAGCGACCCGCCAGCCGTCCTCGTAGGTTTGTTAGAGGCTCGTCGAACATCCGGCCTCCAGGGATAGCAGAATGAGCTACCGAGCTGGCGCCGGCCGCACCGCGATCGTCACATCGACCAGCGCGCACAGCCGATCCTGCGCGTCGCGGAACTCGTGCCCCCAGGTCCATTCGCGGTCATCGTGGCCGCGCAGCTTGGCGAACACGTCGAGCGTGCCGCCGGTCACCGGGCGCAGGAAGCTCGCGTAGTTGCTGAGTCCCGAGCCGATGTAGCCGTCCTCCCACACCGCGTTCACCGTGGCCACCGAGGCCACCGTCTCGGCCACCGCCGAGTAGATGCCACCGTGGAGCAGCCCGAGCGGCTGCTTGAGGTTCTCGCGGATTTCGAAGCGAACGTGGGCCGACTCGCGGTCGAGAGCTAGCCACTCGATGCCGAGCCACCCCTCGAAGCTGTTTTCCAGCGGGATCACCGGGTCGGGCAGCGAGGCCCGGTCCCAGAGGTCGGGCGAGTCGCTCACGAGGTGCGGCGGACGATTGACGTCCGGGTCATCCACCCCCCAGGACCACGGATTTCGTCTCGGTGTAGAAGTCGAAGGCCTCCTGGCCGTGCTCCTTGCCGTAGCCGCTCGACTTCCAGCCGCCGAACGGGAGCTCGTCGTACACCTTGGTGCGGGAGTTGATCCAGGTGTAGCCGGCCTCGATGCGGTTCGCGGCCTCGCGCGCGCTTTGCAGATCTTTCGTCCAGACGGACGAGCCGAGGCCGAATGGTGACGCGTTGGCTCGTTGGATTGCCTCGTCCAGCCCGGCCACCCGCCAGATCGGGAGGGCGGGGCCGAACACCTCCTCGGTCGCCATCGGGGAGTCGTGGGGCGGGTCGACGACGATCGTCGGCATGTAGAAGAAGCCGTCCTGCAGATCCGGGTCGTCGGGCGCTCCGCCGCCGGCGCGTAGCTCGCCTCCGGCGTTTACCGATTGTGTGACCTGGCCGGCGACCTCGGCGCGCTGGGCATCGGTGTGCATCGGCCCCATTTGGGTGCCCTCCGCGTCACCGCGGCCGACCTTCAACCGCTTGGCCTTTGCGGTGATCGACTCGATTACCTGGTCGGCCACCGACTCGAACACGTACACGCGCTTGATGGCCAGGCAGGCCTGACCGCCGTTGTAGAAGCGGCCCATGCTCGCCGCGCTGGCCGCCGCCGCGAGGTCGGCATCGTCGCAGATGATCATCGGATCGGAGCCACCGAGCTCGAGCGTGACCCGCTTGGTTCCGCGAGCGGCCAGGGCCATGATCTGCTCGCCGACCGGGGTTGAGCCGGTGAAGGCGATCTTGCGGACGTGTGGGTGCGTGACCAGCGCCTCGCCGGCCACTGATCCCTTACCGGTCACGACGTTGAACACGCCCGGCGGCAGGCCGCCGTCGGCGAGCAGCTCGGCGAAGCGCAGCGTGGTCAGCGGCGTCGTCGCTGCCGGCTTGGCGACTACCGTGTTGCCGGCGACAAGCGCGGGCGCGAGCTTGTTGCAGAGCAGCGTGGTCGGGAAGTTCCACGGCACGATCGCACCGACCACGCCCAGCGGTTTGCGCAGTACGTAGCCCTCGACCCCGGGATCGAGGTTCGGCGTGTGTACGCCTCTCAGCGATTTCGACAGCCCTACGTAGTGCATGAGCGTGTCGATCGCCTTGGTGATCTCGATTTTGCTGTCCCGGAGCGTCTTGCCCTGCTCTCTCGTGAGGAGCGGGATCAGCTCGTCGAGGTGCTCCTCGACGTGGTGCGCGGCGCGGCCCAGGATCTCCCCCCGCTTGGACACGGCCAGCTCCGACCATGCGTCGAACGCCCCGGCGGCCGCCTGCACGGCGACGTCGACATCCGCCGCCGACGCGGCGGCCACGCGTGCGAATGCCCGGCCGTCGGCAGGGTTGACGACGTCCAGGGCATCTCCGGCATTGCGATGCTGGGCGCCGCCGATGAATGACCCGGCGTATGTCGTGTCAACGGTGGTCATGCCCCGACGAACTCCGGCTTGCGCTTCTCCGCGAAGGCGTGCAGCCCCTCGTCGGCGTCCTTGGTGCGGAACAGCGCCTCCATGAGCTCGGCCTCGAGTTTCAGGCCGTCGTCGAGTGACTTCTCACCGCCCTCGTGGACGCATCGCTTGATCGCCGAGATGGCCAGGGCGGGGCCTTTCGCGAGTCGCTCGGCGTACTCGCGAACGTTGGTCTCGGCTGAGTCCGCGTCGTAGACGTGCGCGACCAGGCCCATGTGGTGCGCCTCCTCCGGGGAGTACGTGCGGCCGGTGAGGAGCAGCTCGAGTGACCGCGAGGGCCCGACGAGCCGGGTCAGTCGCTGGGTGCCGCCGTTGCCGGGCAGGATGCCCAGGCTCACCTCGGGCAGGCCCATCTTGTAGCTGCCGGTCGCGGCCAGGCGGATGTCACAGGCCAGGGCGATTTCAAGCCCACCGCCGAGCGCGTGCCCGGCCATGTACGCGATGAACACCTGGGTCGCGGCGGCCATTCGGCGGAAGGCGTCCTGGCTGACGCGAATCATCTCCATGTTGGCCTCGATGTCGCCCTCGAGGAAGCGCTTGATGTCGGCACCCGCGCAGAAGAACTTCGGGTTGGCTGACTGAACGATGACCACGCGGGTGGTGCCGTTCACGGCCTCATCGACCGCGCTCGAGTACTCCTTCATGTACGCCAGGTCGTAGGAATTGGCCGGCGGATGGTCCAGCGTGATGAACCCGAGGGGACCCTCGTTGGTGAACGTGACGGCCATGGTTATGCGAGCCCTCCGACGACGACGGACTTGATCTCGACGTAGGAATCGAGCGCTTCGATCCCGTGCTCCTTGCCGTAACCAGAGGCCTTGACGCCGCCGAACGGCAGCTCGTCGTAGCCGTAGTGGATCTGGTTGACCCAGGTCATGCCCGACTCGATCTCCTGGGCGGCCCTGTGAATAAGACGTGCGTCATGAGTCCAAATCGAAGAGCCGAGGCCGTACGGCGTGTCGTTGGCGCGGGTGATGGCGTCGTCGAAGTCGGTGAACTTCGAGACCGGGAGGACCGGCCCGAACACCTCCTCGCGCATCACGCGCGAGTCCGGCGTCGGCTCCGCGATCACCGCGGGCTCGAGGAACCAGCCCTTGTCGCTTGAGCCCGTTCCACCGCCGATCAGCACCTCGCCGCCGGAGGACTCGATCTGC
Source organism: Solirubrobacterales bacterium (assembly GCA_019241635.1). Lineage (GTDB taxonomy): Bacteria > Actinomycetota > Thermoleophilia > Solirubrobacterales > Solirubrobacteraceae > Palsa-465. The sequence continues at coordinate 1,332 of JAFAWR010000332.1, read as the reverse complement.
TCGAGTAGTTCGTCGCGTCCCTGTTTTGTGTGAATCGGTCCCATCCGCAGCTTGGGCTTCTCGGGCTTGGTCGTGCCGTCGCCCGGCTCGTAGCGGGCCACGCGTTCGGTGAGCTGCGAGACGAACGCGTCGTAGACCGAGTCGTGGACGAACACGCGCTTGCAGCCCAGGCATGCCTGCCCGGCGTTCCAGTAGCGCCCGATGATCACCGCTTTGACCGCCGCGTCGACGTCGGCGTCGGCGCAGATGATCACGGGGTCGGAGCCGCCGAGCTCGAGCGTGACGCGCTTGAGGTCGGGCGCGGCGAGGGTCGCTACGTGCCGTCCGATTTCGGTCGAGCCGGTGAACGCGATCCTTTTGACGTCCGGGTGGCCTACGAGCGCGTCGCCGATGTCCTTCCCGCGGCCGGTCACCACGTTGAGGACGCCGTCGGGGAGACCCGCGTCTGCGAACAGCTTCGCGACGTGGAGCGTGGCCAGCGGTGTCGTGGCGGCCGGCTTGGCCACCACCGTGTTGCCTGACGCCAGCGCCGGCGCGACCTTGGTGCCGAGCAGGGTGAGCGGGAAGTTGTAGGGCGTGATCGCCGCGCACACTCCCATCGGCCGGCGGATCACCAGGCCGTAGGCGGGGCCGAAAGTTGACGGGAGATCCTGGTAGGCGCCCCGGGTTTTCGTCGCCGCCTCCGCGTAGTAATGGAGGCCGTGTGCGAGGTGCGTGACCTCCCCCATCGCCTCGGCGATCGGCTTGCCCTGCTCGGAGGTCAGCGTGGCGGCAAGCTCCTTGGCGTTGGCTTGCACAAGCTCAGCGGCCTTGCCGATGATCGCGGCGCGCTTCTCGACGTCGGTTTTGGACCACTCTGTGAACGCGCGCTTGGCCGTGGCGACGGCCAGCTCGACGTCCTCCGGCGATCCGGCCGGGACGCTGTCCACGATCTCCTCGGTGGCCGGGTTGACCACCTCGAGCTCCTCGTGAGCCGCCGCCTGGCGCCACTCACCTCCGATCAGCATCTCGGGCACGCTGTGTCTCCTCTCTGACGAATGCGGTTCTCAAATATCGCTCGCGGAGCTCCTGATAATGGGCGGCGGCTGATTCGGTCCAGGCGAGCGCCGAACCGTCCAGCTCCTTTTTGATCGTGCGCGCGGGAACACCCGCGGCGAGGACTCTGGCGCGGATTTCGCTGCGCTCGGGCGCGACCGTTCCGGCGGCGAGCATCGCGCCGGTGCCGACCGTGGCGTGCTGCAGGATGATCGAGCCCATCCCGATCAGCGCTCGGTCCTCGACCGTGCAGCCCTCGAGCATCGCGCCGTGGCCGACGACCACATCGGCACCGAT
>JAFAWR010000328.1 GCA_019241635.1 Solirubrobacterales bacterium | reverse complement strand
CGGCTCGTATGAGCCGGCTCCCGCACCGACGTTGACCACGGTCCGAGCGTCACCCAGCGCGGCGTGGATGCGCGCGGCCAAGCGAGGATCCTCGCGGCGGGTGTGGGCGTAGCCGACCCCGATCCGCTCGTAGCGGGTAGGGTCGCTGGTGTCGCCGGGGGAACTCATGTCCGCGGGTCTGGAGCTCATGTCCGCGGGTCCGGAACTCATGTCCGCGGGTCCGGAGCCGGATCAGCGTACAGACGGTGCCGGGCTCGGCTGGGCGCGCAGACCGCCCGCCGGTCCGTCGGACTCGGGCGCTGCCCCCGGCAGCCGGCCTGCCCCGAGCATCGCGGCGAGGACGGCCAGGCAGCCGGCCACGCCGACCAGCGCGAACGCGGCGGGCGCCCCGGCGCCCTGGATGAGCGCGCCGGCGGCGGCCATGCCGAGCGAGGCGCCGACCAGCGATGCGGTGAGCAGCCACGAGTAGGCCTCGGTGTGGGTTCCGGCCGGCGCCGCGGCGTCGACCATCGCGTAGATCCCCGCCTCGGTCGGGGCGATCGTCGCGCCGGCCAGCGTGAGCACCAGGCCGGTGGCCAGGACGCTGCCGGTGGTGAAGATCAGCGCACCGTGGAGCAGGGCGAGCGCGCCGAGCAGCGGGATGAGCCCGCGCGCGTCGCGGGCGACGCCGCCCAGCCGGGTGGCCACGAGCCCGCCGACCAACGAGCCGGCGCCCCACAGCCCGAGCAGCGGCCCGGCCGCGGTCGAGTCCCCGAGGCCGTGCGTGATCGCGGTCACGCCGACCTCGGTGGCGCCGTACACCATGCCCGTCCCGAGCGAGATCGCCACCAGGATGCGCATCGCGGGCGAGCGAAGCGAGCCACCGCGGCCGCCTGTCCGCCGCGTATCCGGCCGCCAGCGCCGCGACGCGGGCTGCACGGCGAACAGGAGCGTGCCGAGGAGGATGATCACTCCGGAGACGATCAGCGCGCCGCCGGAGGACCACACCGCCCCAACGCCGAGCGCGATCGGCGGCCCGGTCACGAAGGTCACCTCGAGCAGCGTCGATTCGAACGCGAACAGCGCGGGCAGCCGGCCCGGATCGGCGGCGATCGCCGGCAGCAGGGTGCGTACGCAGGCGTCGAGCGGCGGGCTCGAGAGCCCGGTGGCCGCGCCCAGCGCGATCAGCACCGACGCCGGCGCGTCGGCCGACAGCATTCCGTCGGCGATCAACGAGGCCGCCGTCACCGCCGCGCCGCAGATCAGCACCGCCGTCTGTCCGCGACGGTCGACCAGCCCTCCGAGCAACGGGGAGGAGATCGCGCTCGCCACGGCATAGGCGCCGCTCGTCAGCCCGGCGATCGCGTAGGAGCCGGTGAGATCGCGCGCGTGGACGAGCAGCGCGAGGCTGAACATCGCGAGCGGGAGCCTGGCCAGGATGGAGCTGCCGACGACGGCCTTCGCGCCGGGGGCCGACAGGATGGAAGAGAGCTTGGGGGTCGTGTTCATGGCGGACAACCTAGGCCGCCAGCGGCCCATTGATAAGAGCCAATTCGCCGCTCGTTCAGTGAGCCGCTTTACCGCCTGTCTCGGACGGTCAGAGCAGGTCGGCGATCGCGGCGATCCCGCGTTCGATCGCCGGCTCGGTCAGGTTCCCGAACCCGAGGACCAGCTGCGGGGGCCCCTCGCGGGCGCTCAGCCGGTACATACCCATGCCGTAGAGGCCGACCGAGCGCGACCGCGCCTCGGCCACGACCGCCTCCTCATCGGCACCATCCGAGAGCTGGGCGACGGCGTGGAACCCCGCGGCCAGGCCGTGCAGCGCTACCGCGGGGGCGCGTTCCCGCAGCGCGTCCAGCAGCGTGTCACGGCGGGACGCGTAGACCCGCCGCATGTGGCGCAGGTGCCGGTCGAAGCGGCCGGACTCGATCAACCTGGCCAGCGCGAGCTGCTCGAGCCCGGGCGAGCCTCGGTCACTTATCCGCTTCTCCTCGGTCACGGCCTCGAGCAGCCGGACCGGGCAGAGCACCCATCCAAGCCGCAGCGAGGGGGCCAACGACTTGCTCACGGTCCCGATCAGCGCCACCCGTTCCGGGGCCAGGCCCTGCAGCGCGCCCACCGGGTCGCGGTCGTAGCGAAACTCGGCGTCGTAGTCGTCCTCGACGATCGTCGCCTCCTGTTCGTTCGCCCACCGGACCAGCGCCTGGCGTCGCTCGGAGGCCAGCGCGGTCCCGGTCGGGAACTGATGCGTGGGGGTCAGGATCACCGCACGGGCACCGCTGGCGGCCAGCGCATCGACATCGATCCCCCGCTCGTCGATCGCCACCGGTACCGCCTCCATGCCGGCGCGGCCGCAGATCACCTGGTACTCGTCGTCGCCCGGGTCCTCAATGGCCACCCGCTGGATCCCGCTCTCGGCCAGCGAGTGCAGGACGAGGTTGATCCCCTGGGCGAATCCGCTGCACAGCACGACGCGCTCGGGCTCAGCCACCGCGCCCCGCACCCGACGCAGATACCCGGCCAGCACTCCCCGGAGCGACTCGAGGCCACCCGGATCGCCGTAGCCGAGCTCGGACGGGGTGGCGTCGCGACACGCTTCGCGCAGCGCCCACGCCCAGTCGCGGCGGGGAAAGCTGGTCAGGTCCGGGACCCCGGCCAGGAAGTCGACCGTGAGCCGTGGCTCGGCCGCCGCGGCGGCACGCATCGGCCGCACGGACGCGGCCGCGGCGTTCACCGCCACCCGCGTGGCCGAGCCGGACCTCGAGGTGAGAAAGCCCTCGGCCTGCAGCTGTCCGTAGCACTCGAGCACGAGCCCGCGCGAGAGGCCGAGCTCTGCCGCCAGGGCACGGGACGAGGGAAGCCGTTCGCCGGCGGCCAATCGCCCGGATCGGATCGCCTCCCTCAGCTCACGCTCGAGCTGTGCCCGGAGCGGCTCGCCGCGAGAACGGTCGAGCGCGAGCAACAGTTCCGGCCCCAGACCGGCCCACTCAACCGGCATGGAGGTGATCCTACGGATCGCATAGGGTGACCGCATGGCCGAGCGAACCCTCACCCCGCTCCGCGCCGGCGGAGCGTTCTTCGAGGCGCCCCGCTGGCACGACGGCCGCTGGTGGGTCTCGGACTTCTACCGGCAGGCCGTGTACACGGTCGCCCCCGATGGGAGCGAGGACCTCGTGGTCGAGGTCGAGCACCAACCCTCCGGGCTCGGCTGGCTGCCCGACGGCTCCCTGCTGATCGTCTCGATGAAGGATCAGCGGATCCTTCGCCGCGACGAGCAGGGCAACCTGAGCACCCACGCCGATCTCGGCGCGTTCACCCAGAGCCCGCTCAACGACATGGTCGTCGACACCGAAGGGCGCGCGTGGGTCGGTTGCTTCGGGTTCGACATGATGGCCTTCGCGGACCCCCAGCTGGCGCCGCTCATGCGCGTCGACCCCGACGGAACGGCGAGCCTCGCCGCCGACCAGCTGATGTTCCCCAACGGCTCGGTGATCACCCCCGATGGCGGCACGCTGATCGTCGGGGAGACCGCCGGCTGCCGCTACACCGCGTTCACGATCCAGAGCGACGGCGCGCTGACCGACCGACGCGTCTGGGCTCAGCTGGCGCCCACCCCGGAGCTCGGCCCACTGCAGGAGATGCTCCCGAAGATGACCGTCGCGCCGGACGGTTGCACCCTCGACGCGGATGGGCATATCTGGTCGGCCGACGAAGCCGGCGGCCGGTGCATCCGGATCGCGCCCGGCGGGGAGATCGTCGAGGAGATCCACACGCCGGAGGGGCTCGGATGCTTCGCCTGCGCGCTGGGCGGCGAGGATGGCCGGACGCTCCTGCTGTGCGCCGCGCCCGACTTCCTCGAGACCAATCGCCGCGACGCGCGCGAGGCCGTGCTGCTGACCACCACGGTCGAGGTTCCCCACGCCGGGCTGCCCTAGCGTGCGGCTGCGGGCGCTCGCCCTCGCGGACTGCGACACGTTGCACTCGTGGATCACCTCCGCCGATGCGCTGTTTCAGTGGTCGGGCCCGTGGGACTTCCGCTGGCCCCTGGACCGCCGGCAGCTGACCCGGGACCTGGAGGCCGCCGGCGGCCATCGCCGGCTGTTCGCCGCGGTCGACGCGGACGGCGGCGAGTTGGTCGGGCACGTGATGCTCACCATCCAAGCCGAGCACCGGCTGGGCATCGTCGGCCGGGTCGCGATCGCCCCGGACCGCCGTGGTCAGGGTCTGGGCACGGCGCTGATGCAGGAGATCGTCCGGGTCGGCTTCGAGCAGCTTGGCCTGCACCGCCTCCAGCTTGCCGTGTACGACTTCAACACCGGCGCGGTCGCCTGCTACCAGCGCGTGGGGTTCGTGATCGAGGGACGGCTGCGCGACTCGACCCGGGGGAGCGCCGGCTACTGGAACGGGTACGTGATGGCGCTGCTCGAGCACGAATATCGGACCCGCCGCCCCCCGGAGTCCGGCGCCGTCCTCGTGCGCGCCGTCCGGCTGGCCGATGCCTCGGCGCTCGCGGGCCTGCTCACCCAGCTCGGGTACGCCCAGGACGCCGAGCAGGCGCGGGCGCAACTCGAGGCGTGGGCGGGTGACCCCCGCGGGACCGTGCTGATGGCGGACTGCGACGGGTCGGCCGCCGGCTTCATCGCCGCGCATGTGATCCCGTACGTCGAGCGCCCGGGCGCGTTCGCGCGCGTGGTCGCGCTTGCCGTCGATCGGGCACGTCAGCGCTCAGGGGTCGGCCGGCGGCTGCTCGCCGCGGTCGAAGCCTGGGCGAGCGAGCGAGGCTGCCGGGAGCTCGAGATCACCAGCTCCCGGCATCGCGCTGACGCACATGCCTTCTACGAGGCGCTCGGCTTCGTCGACGTCTGTGACCGCTCGGCTCGCTTCGCCCGACGAATCACGCGTACTGATCGATGAGCCCGCTGAGGATCCCGGTCAGACCCCGGAGCTGACGAGGCTCGTGCCCGGTGCCGACCTGAAGGATGTGCCGCTGCACGTAGATGATGTAGACGGTCGACGGAGCCGGGGTGCCGAAGTACGCCTTCTCCGGAGTCCGCCTCGCGACGGCGGCGAGCCGCTCGAGCTGTCCCAGCTCACGCCCGCCGAGCCGGAAGTCCTTGTCGGTGTTGCCGCCCCGCTCCCCGATGAAGATCGCCACGTCGCCGGTGCCGTCCGTGCGGACGACCACGGTCTGCCAGGTTGCCCCGTCGATCCGGCGCATCGCGATGAGCTGAGGCGCCCGGGAGGCCGCGACGACCGGCTTCGGAGAAGGCGGCGGCGAGGATTTGTGGACGCTCCCGCCGCAGCCGGCGAGCGCGCTCGCCGCGGCCAGCAGCCCGCACCATGCGGCAGCTCCCATCCTCATGGAGCAAGCATATGCCGGATGTCGATTTCGGCCAAGTCGATTCGTGTAGGGGGTGAGAGGCCAGAATCGCCTGGTCTCGTAACCGAAAGGACCGACGATGGGAAAGGTAGTGGTGACCAACGGGGTGTCGCTCGACGGCGTCATGCAGGGCCCGGGCCGTCCCGATGAGGACACCCGGGATGGGTTCGGGTTCGGCGGGTGGGGGATCCCGTACTACGACGAGGCGTCGGTGGCCAAGATGGGAGAGCGGATGGGCGAGGATCGCGCGTTCCTGTTCGGGCGCCGGACCTACGAGCAGCTGCTGAATTCATGGAACGCCCGGGGCGGGCCGTTCAGGGACGCGCTGAACCGCACGCCCAAGTACGTCGCCTCGAGCAGCCCCGAGACGAAGCTCGACTGGCCGAACTCGACCCTTCTGCACGGAGACGTCCCGGCCGCCGTTTCCGAGCTCAAGGAGAGCTCCGCCACGAACCTCGTGATCATGGGCGGCGGCGTCCTGATCGGCGCGCTGATGGCCGCCGATCTGATCGACGAGTACCTGGTCATGATCGCGCCACTCGTGCTAGGCACCGGTCGGCGGCTGTTTCCCTCCGGCGTACACGCACCGTTGCGGCTCATCGAGTGCATCGCCACGAGCACGGGCGCGCTGCTCGTCACCTACGAGCCGGATAGGAGCGAACGATGAGGCAGTACCTGCTGAGCATCTACCAACCCGACGGCGACCCCCCGCCCCCTGGCGTGCTGTCCAAGATCATCGACGATGTGCGCGCCGTCGACGAGGAGATCCGCGCCGCCGGGGCCTGGGTTTTCACCGGCGGACTGCACGCTCCGAGCACCGCCACCGTGATCAACCCGCGCATCGAAGGCCTTCCGATGACCGACGGCCCGTACGTCGAGGGCAAGGAGCACATCGGCGGCCTGACCGTCATCCGGGCGAACAGCCTCGACGACGCGCTGGCCTGGGGACGCAAGCTCGCGCGGGCCACGACCCTGCCGATCGAGGTGCGGCCGTTCCTCGGCGACGAGGAGGATTGACGGCGCGTGCCCGCGGTCACGCACGAGGACATCGGGCGTGTGTTTCGCGAGCAGCACGGACGGGCGGTGGCGGTCTTGGCCCGCGTATTCGGCGACCTCGACATTGCCGAGGAGGCAGTCCAGGAGGCGTTCGCCACCGCGATCGTGCGCTGGCCCGCCGCCGGGCTGCCGCCCGCCCCGGCGGGCTGGATCATCACCACTGCGCGTAACCGCGCCATCGATCGCCTGCGCCGCGAGTCCTCGCGCCACGATCGCCACGCCCAGGCAGCCCTGCTCCATGCCCGCGACGAGCCGGCCGAGGAGAGCCCCGTGCAGGACGACCGCCTGCGCCTGATCTTCACCTGCTGCCACCCCGCGCTGGCGCCCAGCGCGCAGGTGGCGCTGACCCTCCGACTGCTGGGCGGCCTGACCACCCCCGAGGTCGCCCGCGCCTTCCTGGTCGCCGAGGCCACCATGGCCCAGCGGCTCGTTCGCGCCAAGGGCAAGATCCGCGACGCGGGGATCCCCTACCGCGTGCCCAGCGAGGCCGACCTGCCCGAGCGGGTCGCCGCCGTGCTGGCCGTCGTCTATCTGATCTTCAACGAGGGCTACGCCGCCACCTCGGGCGAGACGCTGATCCGCACCGAGTTGACCGCCGAGGCGATCCGGCTGGGCCGGCTGCTCACCGAGCTGATGCCGGACGAACCCGAGGCCATCGGCCTCCTGGCCCTGATGCTGCTCGAGCAGTCGCGCAGCGCGGCGCGGACCGGCCGGGACGGCGAGCTCGTGCCGCTTCCCGAGCAGGACCGCGGCCTGTGGGACCGCGATCTGATCGCCGAGGGCCAGGAGCTCGTGCGTCGCTGCCTGCGGCGAAACCAACCAGGCCCGTACCAGATCCAAGCCGCGAGCAATGCCGTTCACAGCGACGCCGCCAGCGCGGCGGCGACCGACTGGAGCCAGATCCTCGCGCTCTACGACCAGCTCCTCGCCATTACCCCCACCTCGATCGTCGCGCTGAACCGCGCGGTCGCGGTGGCCGAGCTCCACGGTCCGGAGGCCGGGCTGACCGTCGCCGACCAGTTGAGCAGCCTCGACCACTACTACCTCTACCACGCGATCCGAGCCGATCTCCTCCGTCGCCTGGGCAGGGCCGAGGAGGCTGCCACGGCCTACCGCGCGGCGATCACGCTGACCGACAACGCCGCCGAGATGGCACTCCTTCAAAAGCGGCTCAGCGCGACCGGCCGGGCGGCACGGTGACCCTTGACACCCCGGGGTCGACTGCCTAGAGTTGCCCACGTCCTGTAAACCTTTACAGTGACCGGGAGAACTGAGGATCTGATGTCGAGCCGCCGGCCGGCCACGCTCGTGGCCGGAACGATCGCTTGCGCCGTAGCCGCGTCGGGCCTGATATGGAGCGCGAGCGCGGGTGCCAGCGCCGGGCCACCCGGGAGCAGTGGGCACGAAAGCCGTCTGGCGACCGGCGACCCGCGCCACGTCCGCCGTCCCTATGCCCCGCCGACCTGCCGCCGGGTGTTCGCCCAGCTACCCACGACGGACGGGACCTTCAGCGCCCAGGACGAGGCCAGTCCCCCGGACACCGAGCGGATCCAGTCCGCGCTGGACGCGTGCGCCGGCACCGGCCGCGCGGTCGAGCTGACGCCTGGCTGGAGCCACGACGCGTTCCTGAGCGCCCCGCTCACCGTGCGCGAGGGAGAGGTGCTGCTTCTCGACGGCGGCACGACGCTGTACGCGTCGCTCAACCCGAGCGCGTACCAGATCCCCGGCTCGACCACGTGCGGGACGATCAGCGGCGACGGGAATGGCTGTGTGCCGTTCATCGACCTGGCCGGCTCACATTCCGGGGTGATGGGAACGCGGGATTGGCACGGTCACCTCGGCGTGATCGACGGACGCGGTGAGATGACCATGCTCGGATCCAGCCTTTCGTGGTGGCAGCTCGCCGAGGACGCGAAGTCCGGCGGCAATCAGAACAACCCGAAGCTGATCGAGTCAGACGGCGCCAACGACCTGACGATCGCCAAGGTGGAGCTCGCCAACTCCCCGATGTACCACGTGCTTATCTCCAGCTGCGGGCGCAGTCTGCGCAACGCCTCGAGTGCGCCCGGGGTGGTCATGGTCAGCTCCAGGCAGCGGATTCCCGCCTCGGCCAGGGTCTCGGTGACGGCTGGGAGGTGCTCCTGGCGATCGGCGCGGAGGATCGCGACGATCCCCGTGTCGGCGAGCTGCGGGGTGATCGGTGGGTGGGCCGGCGCGCTTGCCGTCATGCTGCGGTGCCTTCGCGGGCGACGGCGGCGGCGGTCCGCTCGGCGCCGTCTCGGCTCAGGCGGGTCAGCTGGTCGACGAGCAGGTCGCGCAGCCCACGGTCGCTCGCCAGCTCATCGGCGAACACCTCCCGCAGCGACAGGAGCTCGTCGACGACGGCGGCCGGCGCCTCGCGTCCGGCCAGCCGGGCCGCGATGGTGTCGGCCAGCGGGTCATCGACGCTCAGCGCCCGACCGCTGTCCGAGCGCCGGGCGCTCACGAAGCGCATCCAGGCGGCGACCGCGAGCGCCGCGAGCGCCGGCTCGGCACCCGCACGCCGTCGGTCCTGGATCGTCCCGAGCAGCCGCTGGGGCAGCTTCTGGCTGCCGTCCATGGTGATCTGCGCGGTCCGGTGGCGCAGGGCAGGATTGGCGTAGCGGCGCATGAGGTCTCGCTGGTACGCATCGAGATCGAAGCCGTCGGGCAGCTCGAGCGTGGGCGCGACGTCGTCGGCCATCAGCGCGTCAACGGCCGCGCGCAGGCCCTCGGAACGGACCGCGTCGGACACGAGCTCGCGGTCGGCCAGCACACCGAGGTAGGCGAGCATCGAATGGCTGCCGTTCAGCATGCGCAGCTTGATCCGCTCGTACGGGGCCACGTCTTCGGTCAG
>JAFAWR010000385.1 GCA_019241635.1 Solirubrobacterales bacterium | reverse complement strand
GCGGCGGGCAACGAGGACCTGGCCCGGACCGCGCTCGAGCGCAAGAACGTGGCCCAGACCGAGCTGCAGTCGCTCGACACCCAGGTCGCCCAGCTCGAGCAGCAGCAGGAGCAGCTGACCGCCTCCGAGCAGAAGTTGCGGGCGAAGATCGAGCAGTTCCGCTCGCGCAAGGAGGTCATCAAGGCCCAGTACTCGGCGGCCGAGGCGCAGGTGAAGATCTCCGAGGCGGCCTCCGGCGTCGGCGAGGAGATGGCGGACGTGGGACTGGCGATGCAGCGCGCGCTCGACAAGACCGAGAACATGAAGGCCCGCGCCGACGCCGTCCAGGAGCTCGAGGCGGCCGGCACGTTCGAGGACCTGACCCAGCTCGGGGCCGGCGAGGACGACATCGACCGCCAGCTCCGGCAGCTCTCGAGCAGCAGCGAGGTGGATTCCGAGCTGGCCAAGATGAAGGCCGAGCTGGGAGCCGGGTCCTCACCGAGTGCGGGTGAGCTGGGCGCCGGTTCCGGCGAGAGCGCCGAGCAAGGGCAGGCGTCGTGATCGTCCGGATCGCCACCGAGGGGCAGTACGAGCTCACCGAGGGCGACGCCGAGGTTCTGAACGAGCTCGACAACCACGCCGTGGCCGCCTGCGAGGCCGGCGACGAGGAGCAGTTCAAGCAGGCGTTCAAGGAGCTGATCGAGTTCGTCCGCAAGACCGGGCAGCCGGTGGCGGAGGATCGGCTCGACGCCTCGGACGTGATCATCCCGCCGCCCGATGTGTCGTTTACGGAAGCCCAGGCGGAGTTCAGCGGCGAGGGCCTGATTCCGGGCTAGCCGCGTTCGGCGGACAACGGGACGGGGTAGGGGCGAGTACCTCCGGCAGTTTCACGGCCCCGAGGCGGGGAAGCCTGCGGGTAACCGACGAGGAGGTAGAGGAATGTCCACCGTACTGATCGTGATCATCGTGGTCGTCGTGATCGTGCTGATCGCGCTGGCCTTCGCGCTGAGCCGGGCTCGGGGCGTGGCCGCCCGAAAGCGCGAGGAGCGCGCACTCGAGAAACGCCGCGAGGCGGCGGTTTCCGAGCACCGCGAGGCCGCCCAGGTGCGAACCGGCGCGGCCGAGGAGGCCGAGCACCGCGCCCGCGTGGCGAACGCCGTCGCCGAGCGCGAACGGGCCGAGGCGCGCCTGCACGAGGAGCGCGCCCGCGCCCACGAGCTGGGGCTCTCCGACGACGAGCTGCGCCGCGAGGAGCTGGCCAGCCGCGGGGAGGAGACGACCCGCGGGGAGGAGCCTCTCCGCGCCGAGGAGAGCACCCGCACGCAGGAGACGACGCGCGAGGAGCAAGAGGCCACCGTTCAGTCGACCCCACGCGAGCGTAACGGCGATCGCTGAGCTGCCGGGAGGAGGACGACATGTCAAGCACGACAGAGCGCGGCGCCGGCGCCGCCTCGGAGGCGTCACTGGCTGAGCTGGTCAAGCAGCTCTCCGAGCAGTCGAGCCGGCTGGCCCGCCAGGAGGTGGAGCTGGCCAAGGCCGAGCTCGCCTACAAGGGCAAGCGCGCGGGCATCGGGGTCGGCATGTTCGGCGGCGCCGGCGCGTTCGGCTTCTACGGTCTCGGCGCGCTGACCGCGGCGGCCGTCCTCGCCCTCGCCACCGCCGTGGCCGCGTGGCTGGCTGCCCTGATCGTCGCGGTGGTGTTCGCCGCGATCGCCGGCGTGCTGGCGCTCCAGGGCAAGACCAAGGTCCAGCAGGCGACCCCGCCCGTGCCCGAGGAGGCGACCGAGAGCGTGAAGGAGGACGTGCAATGGGCCAAGACCAAGGCACAGCAGGCACGCCAGTGACCGAGGCCAAGGATCCCGAGCAGATCCGGGAGGAGATCGAGGAGACCCGGCGTGAGATGGGGGACACCGTCGAGGCGCTGGCCGCCAAGGCCGACGTCAAGGCGCGGGTGCACGAGAAGGTCGAGTCGACGAAGGAGTCGATGGCTCAGAAGAAGGACGACCTGCTCGGCAAGGCCCGCGAGACCTCACCGGACAGCGTCGCCTCCGGCGCCTCCCAGGCGACCCAGAAGGCGAAGGAGAACCCGATCCCCGTGGCGGCGGTGGGCGCGTTCGCGGCCGGCTTCCTGATTGGCCGGCTCACGAAGCGAAGCTGATCAGATCGGGATGCCCCATAGCGGGAACCAGCGGGCGAGCTCCTGCTCAACCGGGAGCTCGCCGCCGAGCTGAGCCTTGACGATCAGCTCGCGCTCGTTGTCGCGCTGCTCGGCGCCGCCCGCCGGCACGAACGGATAGAACGACCCGCGCTTGTAGTTGTAGATCCAGTACATGGGCCGCTGGTGGGAGTCCTCGAAGGCGAACACCGCGCACAGGACCCGCTCGCCGTAACCGCCGGCCTCGAGCGCGCCGCTCACCGCGTTGATCCCGACGACGAGGTCGTCGAAGTCGCTGCCGCGCAGGACCAGCCACCGGAACCCATAGCTGTCGTCCTGGCTTCCCACGGTGGTCCCGCTGTCCGACGCGGTGGCTCGAACGACCTCCTCCATGTCGCGCACGATCGACTCGAAGTCGGCTGTGGCCAGTGGCTGGAAGACGATCGCCGCGCTTCCCCGAGAGCGCATCCCGAGCCCGGTCTCCATGGTCACGTACGCCGTGCTCATGGCAAACAGCCGGTCGGGGGCCGGCTGGGCCAGCTTGCGGCGACCGATCAGCGCGTCGAGGAAGCCCACCGGCTGATCAGGCGGTGCCCTGGAGCTGCGCCTCGAGCCGCTGCAGCCGGGCGATCCGGGCGTCGAGCGGCGGGTGGGTCGAGAACAGCGTCGCCACGGTCTGCTTGGCCTTGGGCGGGAAGATGTAGAACGCGGCGAGCTCGCCCGGCGCCGCCCGCAGGTCGCGGGTCGGGATGACGTTCATGCGGCCGTCGATCTTCATCAGCGCGCTGATCAGCGCGCTCGGGCGGCCGGTGAGGACGGCCGAGCCGCGATCGGCAGCGAACTCGCGGTAGCGCGAGAGGGCCTGCAGCAGCAGGAACGAGATCACATACACCGCGGCCGAGACCAGGATCACGATGAAGAACCCGTTGTTGTTGCCGTTGTTGTTGTTATTGCGATTGCCGCCGAAGCCACCGCCGAACAGGAAGCCCCACTGGGTGATGAAGGCGGCGATCGAGGCGAAGAAGCTGGCCACGGTCATGACCACCACGTCTCGGTTGAGCACGTGAGTGATCTCGTGACCGAGGACCGCCTCGAGCTCGCCGTCGTCGAGCAATTGCATGATCCCCGCGGTGGCGCAGACCGTGGCCGACTTGGGCGAGCGGCCGATCGCGAACGCGTTGGGCATCGGCGTCTGGGCGATGGCCACCCGCGGCTTGGGCAGGTTGGCCTGGATGCACAGGCGCTCGATCATCGCGTGTAGCCGGCGCGCGTCGGGGCCATCGCTGGGCGCCACCTCCTTGGCCCCCATCGAGTAGAGCGCGATCTTGTCCGAGGTGAACAGCTGAAGGGCGAACAGCAGGGCGGCGACCACGGCGATCGTGACCGCGCCGGCGCCGGCGGCGATCAGCGCCGCGACGAGCACGGCGTACACGAGGCCGAGCAGGAACAGCGTTATGAGCATGCGGGCCTGCAGACCGGTGTCGCGGCCGAATGAGTTAGGACGAGCCATGGTGAGTTAAATGTTGACAGACGGGATAAGAGGGCCGTGAACGGGGAATATGAGTCCCTGAAGTGCAAGCACCGCGGGACATGGCCAGTCGAGTGGTGGGGTTGGCGCGCGCGGCGCGCGGATACCTGCCGGGATTCGGCACCTCGGGCTCGCTGCTGGCCGGCGCGGTGCTGATGTTCGTGCTGGCGAGCGCCCTGGTCGCCTTCCGCGGCTGGCCGCACGTGGCCGCCCAGCCCTCCCCCGGAGAGGTGGTCGTCTCCCCGAGTCCGACCGCGGCGACGGGTTCATCGTCCAGCCGGCGCCTGGCGCTGTTCGTGGCCACCCCGGCGGCCGGTGCGGGCGCGGGTGCCGGCGCGGTGCCTGGCGCAACCGCCGGGGCACCGGGCGGCGGACGGTCCGGTAGGGCCGGGCGGCAGCGTTCGATCGGGCGACCGGTGTCGACCACGATCCCCACCGGGAGCTCAGGCGCGGGCGCAGGCTCGACCAACTCGTGTGCGGCCGGCGGGTGCGGCTCGACGGTCGCCCCGGCGCCTGCCCCGGCTGGCAGCGGGTCAGGACCGACGCAACCCGTCCAGCCGGTGATCAGGCAGACCACGGGCGCACTCGGGGGCGCGATCTCGGCGACGGGCAAGCAGGTCGGCTCGGTGGTCAAGCGGACGACCGGGGCCGTGTCCGGCGCGGCCGGTCAGGTGAGCCCGGCGGTTGGCGGCGCGGTGAACAGCATCGGCTCCGGGGCGGCCCAGACCGTCACGGGCGTCTCCCAGACGATCGCCGGCGCGCTCTCGGGCTCCACGGACCACTAGGCGCCGTCCTCCCCAACGAGCGCTCGGGCCAGGAAGCGAAGGCTCGCCGCCTGGAGATCCGGGTCATGCTGGACCGAGCGGTGATGGCCACCGGGTACGGCGATCAGCCGGCTGCGCGGGGAGCGGGCGAGCCGCGCGAGCTCGCGCGAGTGCTCGACCGGGACCTGCTCATCTCCGTCGGCGTGCAGGAGGAGCACCGGGATCTCGAGGGCGGCCATCGCCTCGCGCTCGTCGTGGTCGGTCAGGAAGGCGTGAACGGCGGCCTGGTCGGCCTCGAAGCTGAAGCGGCCCTCGGTGAGACCCCGGCGCAGGCCTTCGGCGCTGGCCGGGCAGATGGCCACCACCGCGCGGGCCCTGGCGACGGCGGCCGAGACGATCGACAGGTAGCCGCCCATGCTCGAGCCGCGGAGCGCGATCGGCGCTTGTCCGTCTCCGAGCCGGGTGCGCAGGAGGGCGGCCATCGCGACAACGTCCGCGACGGCGCGGCCGTCCATCGCGCCCCCGCTCTCGCCATGGCCGCGCTGGTCGAAGACGAGCGCGGCGAGGTCGCTGGCGATGGCGGCCCGGGCGAAATCGTGATGGTTCTCCTTGCACGAACCGGCGCCGTGGAGCACGACCACGCCGGCCCGCGCGGCGGGTCCGGCGTTGGGCAGCCAGAGCGAGTAGGACAGGCCATCGTGAACCCCGAGCTCGGTGGGCTTCGCGACCGTGACCGGGCGGGGGCGAGGCACGCACCGATGATCGCACGCACCGGTTTTGGCATGATCGGCCGCCGAACGTGAGCGCCATGACCTCGACGATCTCGCATGTGTTTCCGCTCGGCTCTCGGGTCAACGAGCAGGGGCGCCTGGAGATCGGAGGCTGCGACGCGGTCGAGCTGGCCCGGGAGTTCGGTACGCCGGCCTACGTGGTCGCCGAGGACGACATACGCGCACGAGCGCGCGCTTTCCTGGAGGCCCTGAGCGCCCGCCACGAGGACTTCGACGTGCTGTTCGCCTCCAAGGCCTTTCCCTGCACCGCGGTATACCGCCTTCTGGCCGAGGAGGGACTGGCCTGCGACGTGGCCTCGGGCGGCGAGCTGTTCCTGGCCCTGCGGGGCGGGTTCGATCCGGCCCGGATCTACTTCCACGGGAACGCCAAGTCGACCGCCGAGCTCCGCGAGGCGCTCGAGACCGGCGTCGGGCACATCGTGATCGACTCGCTGCACGAACTCGACCGGCTCGAGCGGGTGGCGGCTGAGCTGGGACGCCGGCAGGAGGTGCTGATCCGGATCACGCCGGGGGTGGCCGGCGACACCCACCACGCGATCTCCACCGGGCAGACCGACTCGAAGTTCGGTTTCGCGCCGGTGGACGCCCGGGTGGCCATCGAGCGGCTGTCCGGCGCGCCGCACCTGAAGCTGGTCGGGCTGCATTTCCACATCGGCTCCCAGCTGCTCTCGCTCGATCCATTCCGCGCCGCGGTGCGCACGCTGGCGGGGCTGGGCAAGTTCCCGGTCTACAACGTCGGAGGCGGGCTGGGGGTGGCGTACCTGGCCTCCGATCGCCCGCCGGCCATCGAGGACTACGTTGACGCGGTGGTTTCGACCGTGCACGCCGAGCTCGGGCGCGACGTGCGGCTGCTGCTCGAGCCCGGGCGCGCGCTGGTGGCCAATTCGGCCGTCACCCTGTACACCGTGCAGACGGTCAAGCGAAACGTCTCGACCTGGGTGGCGGTCGACGGTGGCATGTCGGACAACCTGCGGCCGATGCTCTACGGCTCGCGCTACGAGGCGTTGATCGCGGACCGGGCATCGCCCGGCGACGGCGGAGAGCTCTGCCGGATCGCCGGCAAGCACTGCGAGTCCGGCGACGTCGTCGTGCGCGAGGCGTTCCTGGCCGACCCGGTCCCCGGCGAGGTGATCGCCACCCCGGTGACCGGCGCCTACGGCTACTCGCTGGCCAACAACTACAACGGCGTCCCGCGCCCGCCGGTCGTCTTCTGCCGTGACGGGGAGGCTCGAGTGGTGGTGCGGCGCGAGACCTACGGGGACCTGGCGGGACGCGATGTCGGCTGACGGCGTGTTCCGCGTCGGGTTGCTCGGCCACGGCACAGTGGGCGGCGCGTTCGCGACGATGCTGCCTCTGCACGCGGACCGGATCGAGCGGCTGACCGGACTGCGACCCGAGCTGTCCGGGGTGATGACGCGGCGCTCCGGGTCCTTTAAGGAGATCCTGGAAGGGTCTGACCTGATCGTCGAGCTGATGGGCGGGATCGACCCGACCCGCACGTATCTGCTCGAGGCCATGCGGGCGGGGCGGCACGTGGTCACCGCGAACAAGCAGCTGCTCTCCCAGCACGGCGAGGAGCTCTGGGAGTGCGCGCGCGTGTGCGGCGTTCAGCTCCGCTTCGAGGGCGCCGTGGCCGGCGTGGTGCCGGTCATCCGGGTCCTCCAGGAGGCGCTGGCGGGGGCCACGATCGAGCGGGTGCACGGGATCGTCAACGGCACCACGAACTTCATCCTGACCGAGATGGCGCGGGTCGGGATGACCTTCCCCGAAGCGCTGGCCGAGGCGCAGCGGCTGGGCTACGCCGAGGCCGATCCATCCGAGGACGTCGACGGCCGCGACGCGGCGGCCAAGATGGCGATCCTGGCCCGGCTGGCCTTCGACACGCCCGTCTCTCTGAGTCAGGTGCGCTACGAAGGGATCGAGCACATCCAGCCCGACGATCTGGCCTACGCGGACGAGCTGGGCCTCCAGCTCAAGCTGATCGGCACCGCGGAGCGGGTCGGCTCGGGCCTCTCGGTGCGCGTGCACCCGGCCTTCCTGTACCCGGGCCACCCCCTCGCCTCGGTGAGCGGTCCGTTCAACGCGGTCACGGTCGAATCCGAGGCGATCACCGAGATCACCATGTCCGGACCGGGCGCCGGCGGCCCCCAGACGGCCAGCGCGGTGCTCGGCGACGTGATCAGCGCGATGATCCCGCCGGCCTCCACCCCGCCCACCTCGCGGGTCCTCGAGATCGTCGGCGACGTGGTCTCGGCGTTCTACCTGCACCTCGAGGTCGCCGATCAGCCGGGCGTGCTGGCCACGGTGGCGCAGGTGCTGGCCGAGCAGGACGTGTCGGTCAAGTCGGTCGTGCAGCGCGGGCTGGGCGCACAGGCGCGCCTGGTCATGGTCGTGCACCCGGTGCTCGAGTCGCGCTTCACCGAGGCGATGGCCGCGCTCGCGGGCCTCGACGTGCTCAGGGCGCCGCCACGGGCCATCCGGGTGCTCGAAGAGGAGTTCGGCTAGGCTGGCGCGCCGATGAAGGCGGTCCAGATCGTCGAGCTGAGCGGCCCGCGCGATGCGTTGCGGGTGGTCGACGTCCCCGAGCCGGAGGCGAGCCATCCCTCCACCCCCGGGCAGGGGGTGGTGGTCGAGGTCCACGCGGCGGGCGTCTCGTTCCCCGAGGTGCTCCAGACGCGCGGCGAGTACCAGGTCAAGCCCGAGGTGCCGTTCACGCCGGGCAGCGAGGTGGCGGGCGTGGTGCGCTCCGCCCCCGACGACGCACGGGTGAAGCCCGGCGATCGGGTGGCCTCCTTCTGCATGCTCGGCGGCTGGGCCGAGGTTGCCGTCGCGCCGGCGCACTTCACCTTCAAGCTGCCCGACGAGCTCGAATTCGCCCAGGGCGCGGGCCTGGTGCTCAACTACCACACCGCCTACTTCTCACTGAAGACCCGCGGCCGCCTCACCGAGGGCGAGACGGTGCTCGTGCACGGGGCGGCGGGCGGAGTGGGGACCGCGTCGCTGCAGATCGCCCGGGGTCTGGGAGCGCGGACGATCGCTGTCGTGTCGAGCGACGAAAAGGAGCGGGTGGCGCGCGAGGCCGGCGCCGATGAGGTGGTGCGCAGCGACGGTGCCTGGAAGGACCAGGCGAAGGAGATCTCCGGCGGCGGCGTCGATGTCGTGATCGATCCGGTGGGGGGAGACCGCTTCACCGACAGCCTGCGCTCGCTGCGCGAGGGCGGACGGGTGATCGTGGTCGGCTTCACCGGTGGCTCCATTCCCGAGGTGCGGGTCAACCGGCTGCTGCTGAACAACACCGAGGTGATCGGGGCCGGCTGGGGGGCCTACGTCCTGTCCAAGCCGGGTCTGAACGTCGAGATCGGCGAGGCGATCGACCGCCTGATCGCCGATGGATCCGTGCGGCCGATCGTGGGGGCGCGCTTCCCGCTCGAGCAGGCCGCCGACGCGCTCGAGCTGATCGACGGACGCGGGGCGACCGGCAAGGTCGTGCTCGACGTAGTGCCGTAAGCGTGCGCCGGCGTACGCTCCTCTGACATTCTCCTCACGACCATGCCGGGGATCATCGAGCGCTACCGCGACCGACTGCCGTTCGCCCCAGAGGACCCAGTCGTCTCGCTCGAGGAGGGCTCGACACCGCTGATCCTGGCCGAGCGCCTATCGGAGAAGGCCGGCGTGGAGGTGTGGCTGAAGATCGAGGGCGCCAACCCCACCGGCTCGTTCAAGGATCGCGGCATGACCTGCGCGGTGTCGGCAGCCGTCCGCGAGGGCGCGCAAGCGGTGATCTGCGCCTCGACCGGCAACACCGCCGCGTCGGCCGCCGCCTACGCTGCCCGCGCCGGGCTGCGCGGCGCGGTGATCGTTCCCGAGGGCAAGATCGCCACCGGCAAGCTCGCCCAGGCGCTCATGCACGGGGCGCGCGTGGTCGCCCTGCGGGGCAACTTCGACGAGGCGCTGAAGCTCGTCCGGCAGTTGGTCGAACGCCACCCGATCTCGCTGGTCAACTCGGTCAACGACTTCCGGATCGAGGGCCAGAAGACCGCGGCGTTCGAGATCGTCGAGGCGCTGGCCGGTGAGCTCGACGCGCTGTGCATCCCGGTCGGCAACGCCGGCAACATCACCTCGTTCTGGAAGGGCTTCCAGGAGCTTGGATACGCGCCGCGCATGTGCGGTTTCCAGGCCGCGGGCGCCGCGCCGCTCGTGCACGGCAAGCCGGTCGAGCACCCCGAGACGGTGGCCAGCGCGATCCGGATCGGCAATCCGGCGCGGTGGGAGGAGGCGATGAACGCGATGACCTCGAGCGGTGGCGCGGTCCGGGCCGTGACCGATGCCGAGATCCTCACCGCCTATCGCTTCCTGGCCTCCACCGAGGGCGTGTTCTGCGAGCCCGCCTCGGCGGCCAGCGTGGCCGGTCTGCTCACCCACGGCGCCGGCGAGGGCGTCCGCCGGGTGGTTTGCGTGCTCACCGGCCACGGCCTGAAGGATCCGCAGACCGCGCTCGAGCACGCCGGCGCCGTAGTGCCGTGCGATCCCGAGCTGGCCGCGATCGAGCGCGCGGTACTCGAGTGAGCACCGGAGCCGCGAGCGGCGGGTCCGGCCTGAGCCGCCGGCGCCTGGTCCGCGTCCCCGCCTCCTCGGCCAACCTCGGGCCAGGGTTCGACGCGCTGGCCGCCGCGCTCGCGCTGCACCTCGAGCTCGAGGTGGTGGAGACGGGAAATTTTGCCGTGCACACCGACCTCGGGGTGCCCCGGGGGCGCGAGAACCTGGTGGTTCGAGCGTTCGAGCGGCTGCATCCGGCCGACGGGTTTGAGTTCCGGATCGCCTCGCAGATCCCGCTTTCGGGCGGGCTCGGCTCGAGCGCGGCGGCGATCGTAGCGGGCCTGCTGGCCGCCGACCACCTGTTCGAGCTCGACGCCGACGTGCTCGGGCTGGCCGCCGAGCTCGAGGGCCACCTCGACAACGTCGCCGCCGCGCTGCGGGGCGGCTTCGTGGTCTGCAACGGGGCCGTGGCCCACCGGTTCGAGCCGCCGATGGGGCTCGAGGCGGTCTTGGTGGTTCCCGACGCGGCGGTCCCCACCCATCAGGCCCGCGCCGCGCTACCCGACGCCGTCCCGCTCGACGACGCGGTCTTCAATCTGGCCCACGCCTCGATGCTGATGCTCGGCCTTGCCACCTCGGACTGGGATCTGATCGCCGCCGGGCTAAAGGACCGCCTGCACCAGCCCCAGCGGGCCCATCTGTATCCCCGCTCGGCCGACCTGCTCGACCGCGCCCGGCGTCTCGGAGCGCTCGGCGCCACCATCTCGGGCGCGGGGCCGACCGTGCTCGTGTGGTGCCGGTTTGAGCAGACCGGGGCGCTGGTCGAGGCGCTGGCGCGGGAGACCGCGGGGTGGGCGCACGTCATGCGCGGGCGCTTCGAGCCTCAGGGCGCCGATGTCCGCTCGCTCTAGGCGTCCGCCGCGCGACGCTCCTCGAGGCGCGCGCGGAGCCACTCGGCGTGGCGCTCCTGGAGCTCGCGCCCCTCGCGGGTGAACTCGATGATCAGCCGCAGCTGCTCGTCGCTGTAGCGCTCGGCCATCGGCGTGTAGAGCCTTCTCATCGGCTCGACCATCAGCTCGGTCGCGACCGCGTAGGCCTTGGGGGTCAGCTCGACCAGCACGCGGCGGCGGTCCTTCGGGTCGGGTACGCGGCCGGCCAGGCCGGCCCGCTCCAGTCGGTCGACCACGGCGGTGATCGCCCCGGTGGTCAACCGGCTGGCCTCAGCGAGATCGCCGGCGCTCATGCTCCCGTGCTGATCGAGGATGTCCAGGCAGCGGGCATCAGTCCGGTTGATCCCGAGCAACTGGGTCATCAGCTCGTCGACGACGTCGGTGGCGCGCTGGTTGGCGCGGACCTCGTTGCCGAGCTCGGCGTAGAGCTGCTGTCGCTCGTCGGGTGGCGGTTGAGATTCTCTTGACATCTAAGTCTCTTAGAAGCTAAGATACTTGGCGAGTAAATGAATCTTAGCTTGGAGGTGTCAGCCGTGGAGACGGCGATACAGGCAGAAAGTCTCGTAAAGACGTACCCGAAGGGGGTGACGGCGCTCGACGGCCTGTCGTTCGCGGTGGCGCCCGGCAGCGTGTTCGCGCTGCTCGGTCCCAACGGCGCCGGCAAGTCGACCGCGGTGAAGATCCTCACCACGCTGACCACCCCGGACGCGGGGCACGCCACCGTGGCCGGGATCGACGTGCTCGCCCAGCCCGACGCGGTGCGGCGGACGATCGGCGTGGTCGCTCAGGGCTCGGGGGTCGACATCCAGGCCACCGGCCGCGAAAACCTGCGGCTGCAGGGCCAGATTCACGGGATCCGCGGCCGGGCGCTCGAGGAACGGGCGCAGGAGCTGCTCGAGCGCTTCGGCCTGGCCGACGCGGCGGACCGGGTCGCGCGCGGCTACTCGGGCGGGATGCAGCGGCGCCTCGACATCGCAATGGCGCTGGTCCACGACCCCGCTGTGCTGTTCCTGGACGAGCCGACGACCGGGCTCGACCCCGAGGTGCGCGCCGACATGTGGTCGGAGATCGGGGTCCTGGCGCGCGAGCGGGGCAAGACCGTGCTCTTGACCACGCACTATCTGGAGGAGGCCGACCAGCTGGCCGAGCGCGTGGCGATCGTCGACCGCGGCCAGGTCGTGGCCGAGGGCACTCCCGACGCGCTCAAGCGCGAGCTGCGCGGCGATGCCATCCACGTCGACCTCGAGCGCGAGTCGAACGGCCGCGTGACCAGCGCCCTGGCGGCGCTCGACGCCGTCCGCGACGTGACCGTCGAGGGCCGGGTCCTGCGCGCGCGCGCCGACGACGGGGGCCGCGCGGTGCCGCTGGTGCTCCAGGCGCTCGAGGCCGGCGGCGTGGCCGTCTCCTCGGTCCGGGTGGCCCGCCCGTCGCTCGATGACGTCTATCTGAAGTACACCGGCCGCACGTTCGATGCGGCAGAAGCGGAGAGCGACCACTCATGACCCTGATCCGGCACACCCTGTACATGACCCTGCGCCATCTGCGCGAGCTGTGGCGCCAGCCCTGGTTCGTGGCCGTGACGCTCGTCCAGCCGGTGATCTGGTTGCTGCTGTTCGGCGCGCTGTTCAAGCGGGTGATCGAGATCCCCGGCTTCCACAGCCACTCCTACATCGCGTTCCTGGCTCCCGGCGTGGTCGTGATGACCGCGATGTTCAACGCGGCATGGAGCGGGATGGCGCTGATCGACGATCTCAACCGGGGCGTCACCGCGCGCTTTCTCGTCTCGCCGGTCCGGCGCGAGGCGCTGATCGCCGGCCGAATCCTGAAGGAAGGCGTGGTGGTGCTGATCCAGTCGTTGATCATCGTCGCGCTCGCGCTGATCGACGGGGCGTCGTTTCCGGGTGGGGTGGGGGGCGTCGCCGTGCTGTTCGCGGTCTCGGCCCTGCTCGGCTCGACCTTCGGCGCCCTGTCGAACGGCTTCGCGCTGATCATGCGCCAGGAGGAGGCGCTGATCGGGGCAACGCAGTTCATCCTGCTGCCCTTGACCTTCCTCTCCTCGACGTTTCTGGCCGCCAACCTGATTCCCCGGTGGATGCAGCACGTGGCCGACTTCAACCCAGTCAACTGGGCGGTCGTCGCCGGGCGCACGGCCACCTCGGCCAGCCCGGATTGGGGCCTCGCCGCGTCGCGGGCGGGCTTTCTCGCCGTGCTGTTGATGGTCTGCCTGGCCTTCGCGACCAACGCGTTCCGCTCTTACCAGCGCTCGGTCTGATCCTGCGTTCGGCCGGGTCCGACCCCGTTGCAGTTCACCCCGGAGCGTGCAGTTTCCGCCAATAAGCAGTGGAGTCGTTCTGGAATTCCGGATAATGCACCGCTGAGAGGCAGAATCCGTCACCAGCGGCGAGCGCCCGTCCCAATGGCGGAAACTGCACCCTCCGAGGGCCCCCGCCCCGCCCCGTCCGGGTGTCCTACGGCGTCCTCGCAAAGGCCCGCGGCCGCCGTTCCAGGGCCCTCGGCCGCCGTCCCAGGGCCCTCGCGGAGACGAAAATTCCATCATTCCGGCGCGCGATCGGAGCTAGCGGCCGGATCGTTCGTCTCCAGGACGAACTATCCGTCATTCCCGACGATCCGCACCCCGAATGATGGAATTTTCGTGTGGGGGGCGGGGTTGGCGGGCGAGCTCGGCGGGCTCCGGCGGGTGAGGGTCAGGCGTGGGGGTTAGCCGCCGGGGGTAAACAGCTGCTGCACGGTGCCGCCGCCACCGCCCGGCGGGCCGCCGGACAGGCGGCCTTGCCAGACCGCCTTCGCCCCCAGGTCGCCGGTGTGGAACACGAAGTAGGCGCAGGCGATGGCCAGGACGGCGAGCGCGACGCGCAGCAGCACGAGCACGGCCCGGCGTTCAGATGAAGGCGCTCTGCAGCGCCTCGCCGGCGCCGACCGTGAGGAACGTGGCCGCCAGCGCGATCACCGTGAGGACCCCGAGCGGCACGCCGGTGCGCATGAACCAGGCCGGCCGCACCGCCAGCCCGAGCCCCCAGATCGTGGCGATCGGGATCAGCGTCACCGGCACGTGCAGGAACAGCGGATGGGCGGGCAGGCCACTGTAGATCGTCGTGATGTGGACCGGAACCAGCGCCAGGCTGACCACCGCGAGCCCCGCGAGCAGGTACTCGGCGCGGAGGCGCGATTCGGCGCCGAACCGGCTGATCGAGGACTCGACGGCCATGAGCGGGCGGGAGTCTCCGCCTGGCCTCTAAGAGGACGCTAAGAAACGCCGACGACTTCGTTGGCCAGCGCTCGGGCGCGCCGGCGCGGGCCGTCCAGCCCCAGGCGCCCCAGCAGCTCCTCGGCCACGGCGAGGTAGTCGGCGGCCAGGTCGGGGCGGTAGTCGAGGATCGACACGGCCCGCTCGGCCGACTCGGCGTAGGCGATCGAGGCACGGATCGTGGTCTCGAGCAACTTCTCGCCGAAGTGCTGGCGCAGCGAGTCGAAAGCCTCGCGCGAGTGGCGGGTGCGCATGTCGGCGATGTTCAGCACGACCCCCAGCCACTCGAGGTCGGGGTTGAGGTTCTCGCGGGCCAGCTCGATCACCTCGAGCGCCTGCTCGACCCCCTGCAGCGAGAAGTACTGCGCCTCGGCGGAGATAAGGGCGTGGTCGGAGGCGACCAGCGCGTTGACGGTGAGCAGGCCGAGGGCCGGCGGGCAGTCGATCATGATCAGGTCGTAGTCGCCCGAGACGTCGCGCAGGGCCTTCTTCAAAGCCAGCTCGCGGCCCATCTTGCCCCCCAGCGCCAGCTCGGCCTCGGCCAGGCCGAGGTTGGCCGGGATGATCCCGTCGTGCACGGCGCTGCGGGCCTTGGCCCGGCCGCTCAGGACATCGCCGATGGTGGGGGAGGCCTCGGGATCGACGTCCAGATAGTCGGACAGGTTGCCCTGGGGGTCGAGGTCCACGGCGAGCACGCGCAGATCGACGCGCCGGAACACGTCGGTCAGCGTGCGGGTGGCCGTGGTCTTGCCCGTGCCGCCCTTCTGGGAGAGAACCGCGATCGTCGACGCCATACCCGGAGCAGGACTATAGGCCAGCCGCGCCGCGGCCGCGGGTCTCCATAACGTTGCGGCTCAGATCAGCCGGTCTGCGCCGTGGCGCCGTGCTCGGCGGCGTGGCTGTAGCGCATGCCCGTGACCACCGGCACGTCGACGAAGTGCAGATGGTGGCGGCCGATGACGATCTCGTCGCCGTCCGCCAGCGTGCTCCACTCGACCCGCTCGCCGTTGACGAACACCCCGTTCAGGCTGCGGTCGTCGAGGACCCGCAGGCCGTCGGGCTGGCGCACGATCAGCGCGTGCCGGCGCGACACCGTGGGGTCGTCGAAGCGGATGTCGGCGGCCAGGCTGCGGCCGATCCGCGTCCACTCACGTTGCAGTGCGTAGGCGATTGGCATCTCGCCCTCGGCGCGGTAGGCCAGGTACTGCCCGGGCTCATGCATCCCGTCGCGCATCTCCTCGAGCCAGCCCTGATCGTCGTCCTCACCGGTCACCTCGATGACGCTCGTCTGAGCCGTTGTGAACAGTGAGGCGCGTACGAACTCCGTCCCGCCACAGTTCGGACAGGTCGGCAGCTCGTCAACCGCGTCGAGCGACACGGGGTAATCGCAATCCGTGCATCTGAAGGTTCCGGTCCCCGCAACATTGCCCGACATCCAAGCTTTCATGAAGGCGCGATCTCCTTGTTACGGGCTACAGACTTGCCGACTTGGACAAGCCGGTGCAGCCATGATATCCCCCGAGTCAAAGCCCCGGCGCAGGTTGTGGACGGATGACGGAGGACTGCAACGCTGTTTAGCGACAGTCCATAAGGGGCCCCTCAAGGCGCCCGGGAGGAACCCCCTGCGCAGCGCCGAAACATCGGTCCATGGCGGATTGGGACTGGGATCAGTTCGACGACGTGGCCCCCGAGCTGCAGGTCGCGCTGGTCCGCCGAGCGGTCGATCATTGCGACGCCGTCCGGGAGCGGTGCCACGGCTGCCGGCGCACGCCGCTGGTCGGCGAGCGGGTGTACTTCGACGAGGCCGGAACGGTCTACTGCGAGCTGTGCCGAGCGCTCGAGGGACCCGAGGTGGCGACTGAGTCTCGGATCGTGCACGGGCCGGAGTTCGGGCACAGCATGTGGCTGACCGATCGCCGCGTCGCCTGAGCCGCCTTCCGAACCTAGAATCAACCGACGTGGAGCCCTTCACCGTCGAGTCGACGATCTCCAGACCTCGCGAGGAGGTCTTCGAGTACCTGGCCGACATCGCCAACCACGCGGAGTTCACCGACCACTACCGGACCGACTGGCACCTGACCCGCGAGGACTCGATCGGGGCCGGGGCCGGCGCTCGCTTTCGCCTCAAGGCTCCGCTCAGCCGCTTCAACTGGGCCGACATGACGTTCGCCGAGGTCCAGCCGCCGTTCCGGATCGTCGAGCGCGGGCGGGGCGGCAAGTACAACCGGATCCGCATGCTCGGCACCTACACGCTCTCCCCGGGGGCCGGCGGGACGACCCGGGTCGAGTACACGATCGAGACCGTGCCGGTGCAGCCCTCAGATCACCTGATGGAGGCGCTGGGCGGGAGCGCCTGGATGCGCCGGAAGACCCGCAGGGCGATGCGGCGGCTGCGGTCGATCCTCGAGGAAGACCGCGACCGAGGGCACCGGGCCACGGTGGCGGGTCGCTGAGTCCGGAGGCTCATTACACTTCGGCGCCCGTGAGCGCCCGCCGTCTGCGAATCATCGCCTGCGCCCTGGGGGTGGCCGTTGCGCTGGCCGCCTGCGGCCAGACCTCGTCCCCCACCAGCGTGCTCAACAACGGCGTGTACGTCGACGCCGGGCCGATCACCTATCAGCTGCAGGTCTCGCGGGAGCTCAACCCGTACGCGACCGAGGACCGCCAGTATCTGGCCGGTTTGCCCGCCGGGACGAGCCAGCCGAACGCCAACGAGCTGTGGTACGGCGTGTTCCTGTGGGCCAAGAATCAGACCAACCAGGAGCAGCCGACGGCGAGCAGCTTCACGATCCTCGACTCCAACGGCGACCACTTCTCCCCGATCAAGCTCGACCCCTCGGTCAACGGGTATGCCTGGACCCAGCAGACCCTGGGTCCGTCGGGGATCGAGCCCGCTCCGAACACCACGGCCAGCCTCGGGCCGACCCAGGGCGGGCTGCTGCTGTTCAAGCTCCCGACCTCGGTCTACTCGAACCGCCCGCTTACCTTGCAGATCGTCGCGCCGGATGGCGGCAAGGGCGAGATCTCGCTCGATCTCTGAGAGGGGGGCTCCGGGGTCCGGGGGCCACGGGAGGACGCGGTCAGTGCGTGGCCTGTAGCCCGGGGTCCGGGGGCCACGGGAGGACGCGGTCAGTGCGTGGCCTGTAGACCCGCGACGAGGACCTGGCGCACGGCCGGCGCGGCCGTGCCACCCCCCGCTCCCTGGTTGGGGAACAGCGCCCCGGCCACGATCCGCGGGGCGCCGACCGGCGCGTAGCCGACGAACCACGCGTCGGTCAGCTGGTTGGCGTTGGCGACGCTCGAGCCATTCGACGTGGTGGTGTTGGCCAGTTCTGCCGTGCCGGTCTTGCCGGCCACCGTCACGCCGGGGATCTCGGCCGCGGTGCCGGTTCCGGATCCGGACTCGACCACCGCGATCATCATCTGCTGCATCTCGTCCGCGACGTGGCGGCTGGTCACGGGCGCGAAGTGGGAGGGCAGGTGGGCCTGGAGAGTGGGCAGAGGACGGCGGCCGCCCATCGCGATCGTCGCTGCCGCGTCGGCCATCTCGAGCGGCGTGGCGAGGACTTGGCCCTGGCCGATCGCCGAGGAGCCAACTTCGAGATCGCTGCCCAGGCTCGACGGCGGGATCGAGCTCTCGGCGGCGCCCGGGATCGTCGGCGTCTGGTTGAAGCCGAACCGTTCGGCCATGGCCAGCAGCCGCTTTCCGCCGAGCTTGGCCCCGAGCGGCGCGAAAACCGAGTTACACGACACGGCGAAGGCGTTCAACAGCGTTCCGCCGCAGTCCTCGCCGCTGGCGTTGTGCAGCGTGTAGCCGTCGAGGACAGCCGCCGTGCTGTACGGAAACACGGTGCCCAGCTTCACGATCCCCGCCTGGAGCGCGCCGGTCGAGGTGATGATCTTCATCGTCGAGCCTGGTGGCTGAGCGTCGGAGTAGGCGATCCCGGCCAGCGCGAGCAGCGCGCCGGTACGCGGGTTCATAGCCACCATGCCGCCGAAGCGACCGGCCAGGGCGTTGATCGCCGCGGTCTCGATTGAGGGCACGATCGTGGTGGTCACGTCGTGACCGGGCTTCGGCGCTACGCGCGCCAGTACTCGGTGGCCCGCCAGCAACGCGCCCCCGGGCTGGCCGGCCAGCTGGTTCTGGAACACGAGCTCGAGTCCGTCCTGGCCGACCTTGGCGCCGGCCGGGTAGCCCTCGGCCGCGTACGTGGCGGCGTTCTTGGCCGGGATCGGGCCGAGCACGCCGGCGATCTGGCCCGCCACGTCGGGGATCGGCGACGTGCGGTCCGGCCCTTCGGCGAGCGGGGTGCCGTCGGCCGCCAACACGGTGGCGCGCGGCGGCAGGACCATGTGCCGAGCCAGCCGCTCGTGCCCCCGCAGGCCCGGGAAGAGCAGCGCCGGCACGAACTCGACGGTGGCGCTCGAGCCGGTCCCTTTGAGGGGCACCTCCACGGTCTCGCGCAGCGTCCCGAACAGCCGGGTCAGCACGCGCATCCGCAGCGGGATCTGGCCGCCGACGCGCTTACCCACCCGCACGGCGGTGAGCGAGACGAGCGTGGCGACGGTGGCGTCGTGCCGGTAGCCGGCGGCGAACCGGGCCTCGCCGATCGCCTGCCGCGAGGCCGGGCTGAGCAGCGCGTACATCTGGTGGTACTCGCCGGCGGCCCACGCATGCACGTAGCTGGTCACGAGCTGGCGCTCCGCTCGGCCGGGGCCGGCGCGGAGCACGAGCACGACCGCCACCGCGATGCCGGCGAGGACCGCGAGCGGGATCAGCAACCGGAGCCGCCGGCGCCACAGGCGGCGTCGACCCCGGTGTCTTCCTGCCCCCTCCATCAGAACGCCGCGTGCCACCTCAGATGGAACGGTAGAAGAACGCTCACCGTAACCTCCCGCCGGTGACACTGGTCGACTGGCTGATAGTGGCCTTCACGGTGCTGCTGGCCATGTATGGCTACGCCCAGGGCTTCATCGTCGGAGCCCTGTCGCTGCTTGGCTTCGCGATCGGCGCGTTCCTGGGCACGCGGCTCGCCCCGCTGATCCTGCCGGGTGGTTCGCACTCCCAGTACGCGCCGCTGTTCGGGCTGCTCGGGGCACTCCTGGCCGGCGCGGTCCTGGCCAGTGGCTTCGAGGGCCTGGGAGCGCGGGCGCGGATGTTCCTGCGCCTGCCCGGCCTGCGTCTGATGGACGGAGTGCTCGGGGCCGCGCTGACCGCGTCGGTGGCGCTCGGGATCGCGTGGATCGTGGGTGCGATCGCCTTCCAGTCGACGGGTTCGCTCGTGCTCAAGCAGGACATACAGCGCTCGGCGATCCTGCGCGGCCTCGACGAGCTGCTGCCCCCGGCCGGACCGATCCTCCACGCGCTGGCCCACATCGATCCGCTGCCTTCTGTGCGCGGCCCGGCGGCCGACGTTTCACCACCGCCGCCCGGCATCGCTCGGGCGCCCGGGGTGAAGGCGGCCGGGCGGAGCGTGGTGAAGGTTCTGGGCACCGCATGCGGGCTGGGCATCGAGGGCAGCGGCTGGGTCGCCGCGCCACACCTGGTGGTGACCAACGCCCATGTCGTGGCCGGTGAATCCGATACCCAGGTCCAGGTGGACGGCAACCCGCCGGGCCTCGATGCCGACGTGATCGACTTCGACCCCCGCGATGACGTGGCAGTGCTTCGCGTGCCGACGCTGAACCAGCCCACACTGGCCATGGCCAGGAATCCCCAGTCGGGGACGCCGGCGGCGATCCTCGGCTACCCGCTCGACGGCGGCTTCGACGTCGAGCCCGGACGGATCGGCCAGACCGAGCTCGTGAGCACCGAGGACGCCTACGGCAACGGCCCCGTCATGCGCAGCATCACCGCGCTGCGCGGCCGCGTGCGTCCCGGCAACTCCGGCGGCCCGATGATCGACCGCACCGGCAGGGTGGTGGCGACCGTGTTCGCGGCGATCACCGGCTCCCCCACGGGCGACGGCGGCTTCGCCGTCCCCAACGAGCTGATCAGCACCCAGCTGGCCAAGGCACGCAGGCAAGCCCACTCCGTGCCCACCGGCCCCTGCGCAGGCTGAGAGCGCGGTGGGCCCGAATACACCCCTAGGACGGGCGGTGGTCTGCAACACCGCCCGTCCCTAGGTGCATTGCCCCCGGGGGACTTTCCGTGGTGCTATTGCCCCCCGACGTCCTCAGCCATTTGACTCACCATCCTGGGCCCCAGTGCCCCCAGCAGCTGGGGATGGTGGTGAGCGATGTGCCGCTGAGCCGCTGAGAAGAGCTCACGCTCGTCGTCGCCCGCGAGTTGCGCCCCGCACTCGCAGTAGGCGATCCGCCTGTGCCCTCCATTGACTTTGGTCGTGTGGCCGTCATCGCTGCGACTCTGCAGACACTCTGTTTGCGCCCCGCCGAGAACGTCGCTGCATTCCACCTCGGTGTCCACTGCGCGGCAAGATGTCGCGTTGACGTTGTCGATACGTTTCCAAAACGTTGCCGCAGGCCGAACGCCCGCCTGAGAGAACTCGCATACAGCTCTGTGGACGGTTGTCCGTGGAGATCGACGGCGTGCAACTGTCCGACCGGCTGCGGGGCAAGCAGGTGCCGTTGCTGCTCGCCTACCTGGTGCTCAACCGTGGCCGCCACATGGGCCGCGACGAGCTGATCGGCGCGCTCTGGCCCAATCAGGCGCCCGTCTCGCAGGACGCCGCTCTGCGCACGCTGCTCTCCCGGCTGCGCTCGTCGTTGGGTGGGGACACGCTGGCCGGGCGCGACGAGCTGATCCTGGCCCTGCCCGAGCCGGTGTGGATCGACATCGAGGCGGCGGCGGCCGAGGTGGCCCAGGCGCTCGAGTGGCTCGGCCGCGGTGACGCCCGCCGGGCCTGGGCGCTGGCCCAGGTGCCGCTCAACATCGCCAGCCGGGGCCTGCTCCCGGGCTCCCAGGCGAGCTGGCTCGAGCCGCCCCGGCGCGAGCTCGAGGAGGTCCATCTGCTCTCGCTCGAGGTCATCGGCCGCGCCGGCCTGGCCATGGGGGGCACGCAGCTCCAATCGGCCGAGCGCGCGGCGCGCACCCTGATCGAGGCCGAGCCCTACCGGGAGTCGGGCTACGTCCTGTTGATGCAGGCGCTGGCCGCGCGGGGCAACGTCGCCGAGGCCATGCGGGTGTTCGACGCCCTGCGCACCCTCCTGCGCGACGAGCTCGGCACCAGCCCCTCGCCGGAGGCCATCGCCGCTCACGAGCGGTTGCTGCGACCGTCCGGGCCCGCCCCGGTCCCCGGCCGCGGCGCCGAATCCGGTGTCGCCGCAAGCTCGGCGATCCCGCTGCCCGCCGATCTGCGCCACCGCGCCCAGGCCGTCCTGGTCGGCCGCGAGCACGAGCTCGCCCAGCTCGAGGAACTATGGGAGCGGGCCAGCGGCCGCGAGGGCTCGGGCCAGCTCGTGTTCATGGCCGGCGACGCGGGGATCGGCAAGACCACGCTGACCGCTGACGTGGCCCGCCGGGCGCACGGCGCCGGCGCGATCGTGCTGGCCGGACGCTCCCCGCGCGAGACCGTGGTCCCCTACCAGCCGATCCTCGAGGCACTGCGCCACTGGGCGTTGAACGCGCCGGCCAGCGATCTCTCGAGCACGGCGCGGGAGTACGGCGCGGAGCTCTCGCGCCTGATTCCCGAGCTCCGCCGGCGTGCCCCCGATCTGCCCGCGCCCCCGCTCGACGAGCCCGAGACCGAGCGCTACCGGCTGTTCGAGGCGGTGGTGGGATTGCTCACCGAGCTCTCGCGCAGCGCCCCGGTGCTGCTCGTGCTCGACGATCTCCAGTGGGCGGACCGTCCCACGCTGCTGTTGCTCCGCCACCTCGCCCGCGCCACCAACCCAGCCCGCGTGCTGATCCTGGGCGCCTACCGCTCGACCGAGCGCCGGGGCGACACGTTCACCAACGCGCTGGCCGAGCTGCGGCGCGACCGGCTGGCCTCGCAGCTCGACATCCGCGGGCTCAGCGAGTCCGAGACGGCCGAGCTGGTTGCCCTGCGCGCCGGCGAGCGGCCCTCGCGGTCGTTCGCCCACGCGCTCTACGAGGAGACCGAGGGCAACCCGTTCTTCGTCGAGGAGATCCTCCGTCACCTGCTCGAGGCAGGAGTCCACGCGGGCAGCGCGAGCGCGTCGGAGCTCCAGCGCTTCGGCCTGCCCGAGGGGGTCAAGCAGGTCATCGCGTGGCGGTTGGGCCGGCTCGAGCCGGCCGCCATCGAGCTGCTGCGCGTGGCGGCGGTGATCGGCCGCGACGTGGATGCCGCGCTGCTCGAGCGGGTGGTGCTGCTGGCCGAGGACGATTTCCTGGGCGCGCTGGATGAGGCGCTGGCGGCCGATCTGCTGGTCGAGTCCGACGACACCCCCGGCTCCTACCGGTTCTCCCACGCGCTGATCCGGGAGACGCTCTACGAGGGGATGTCGGTCCCGCGCCGGGCGCGGATCCACAAGCGCGTGGGGGAGGCCATCGAGGCCACGCAGGGACGCCGGCAGGCTCGCTACCTGCCCGAGCTGGCCCACCACTACACCCGGGGGGTGGCCGACGAGGAAGACGCCGAGGAGGCGATCACCTACGCGCTGCGGGCGGCCGAGCAGGCGACGACGATGCTCGCGCACGAGGAGGCGGCCGAGCACTACGCCCGCGCCCTCGATGTCCAGGGCCGCTTCCAGCCCGAGGCGACCGGGCGCCGCTGCGAGCTGCTGCTCGCGCTTGGCGAGGCCCGGGTCCGCGGCGGCGAGCGCGCGCAGGCGTCCTCCGCATTTCGCGAGGCTGCGGCGTTGGCCGAGCGGCTCGGCGACGGGGGCGCGCTGGCCCGCGCCGCGGTCGGGGCGTCGCGGCGCTACGTGCAGCCGCCCGGGGTGGTCGACACCGAGCTGATCGCGATGATCGAGCGCGCGCTCGAGCTCCAGCCCGAGCGGACGCTCATGCGCGTGCGGCTTCTGGCCTGCCTGTGCGGGGCGCTCTACTACTCGCCCGACCGCCACCGGATGCAAGCTCTCAGCCAGGAGGCGATGGACATCGCGACCGAGCTCGGCGACGCGGAGGCGCGCGCTCACGCCTGCGGCGCGCGCCGGCGCGTGCTGTGGGACGCCCCGCACCTGCAGGACCGGATCGAGACGTCGACCGAGATGCTCACGCTGGCCCGGCAGATCGGCAACCTCGAGCTCCAGCTCCAGGCGCACGCGTGGTTGGTCGTCGACCTGCTCGAACGCGGGGACCGCGATGCGGTAGATGCCCAGATGGAGGCATTCGCGGCGGGGGCCGACCGGCTTCGCCAGTCGCTGTTCGAATGGACGTCGATCGTGTGGCGGGCGATGAGGGCGCTGCTGGCCGGGGCGCTCGACCGGGCCGAGCGACTGGCCGCCGAGGCGCTGGCCGCCGGGGCGCCCGCCGAGGCGGTGACGGCCTCGCAATACCAGGCGATTCAGATCCTGGGCATCCGGCGCGAACAGGGACGGATGGGCGAGCTCGAGGCCGCTGCCCGGCGGATGGTGGCGGATCAGCCCGGACGGGTGGCCTGGCGGGCCGCGCTGGCCAACCTCCTGTGCGAGGCGGGCCGTCCTGAGGAGGCGCGCGAGGAGTTCGAGCGCCTGGCCGCGCACGACTTCGAGGACGTGCCCAAGGACCTCGACTGGATGATCGCGATGACCCTGCTCAGCGACGTGTGCGCCGACCTCGGTGACGCCGAGCGCGCGGCGTTGCTCTACGCCAAGCTCGAGCCCTACGCCGATGTCAACGTGGTGATCGGGCTGGCCGCGGTTTGCCTCGGCTCGGCGTCGAGCTTCCTGGGCAAGCTGGCCGCCACCATGGGCCGTTCGGAGAAGGCCAGCGAGCATTTCGAGCGGGCGCTGGCCGCCAATACGGCGCTCCAAGCACCCGGTTGCCTGGCCCGTACCCAGGTCGACTACGCCCGGGCCCTGGGGGGCGACCGGCGGGCCGGTGAGCTGCTCGACGCTGCCGGGGAGACGGCCGAGCGGCACGGGCTGGGCGCGGTGGCGCGTAAGGTCGCGGCGCTGCGCGCGGACGCGGGCTCGCCGGTCTAGTTTCGGGGCACAAGCTCCCGAGTCGCTAACCGAGCGTCAGCATCGCGGCGCTGGCGCCCGGAACCGCAACCACGTAACCGGCGCTCCCCGCCCGCAGCGTCACGGTGCTCCGCCGGCCGACCGGGCGTCCGGTCGCGGCGCCGAAGCGCTGGCCGGCGAGCGTGACCTGCCCGGTGGAGGCGATGCTCGGCGCCTCGAGGCGCTCGAGCGTCGCGGGGCCGGTGGAGGCCGGCACGCGCACGTCAAGGGTGCGGGCGCGGCTGCCCTCGTTGATCAGGATGACCCGAACGGTTCCATCTGGCGCCCGGGTCGCCCATGCCTTCAGCGACGCGGCGTGGTTCGGCGAGACGCTGAGCAGGCGAGAGCCCACCGGCGCGGCCTGGGCGAACATGGCCAGCCCGTAGTAGTCGGGCTCGACCGTGGCCTGCCAGCGCCCGTGGGCGCGCACGAACGTGAACAGCTGGGAGCTGGCTCCCGGATAGCTGTGGACGTTGACGCCGTCCACGCCGACCCGCGCCATCTCGAACAGGACGTCGAGCGACCAGAGCGCCGAAGCGAACGAATCGGTCACCGCCGGCGACTCCCCGCACGAGAGCGAGTTCATCTCGTCGATCCGCAGGCTGTCGTGGTGGGCGTGGGCGGCCACCACCGAGGTGGCGACGCTGTCGGCCAGCCCGCGCGAGTTGGCCGGCGCGAGCAGGTGGGCGATCGACGGGTACTTGATGTTGCTCGGGCGCAGGAAGCACTGCTGGAGCGGATAGCGGTGGAGGGTGACGATGTGCACGCGCGGCTGGTCGGACAGGAAGCGGCCCGTGTAGCCGAACCAGTTGGGCTGGCCGATCACCGGCCCGGCCAGGGGAAGATGGGGCAGCGCCGCTCCGATGTGGCCGAAGTCGCGATCGAACCGCGCGAAGTCCCAGCCCTTGGGGCGGCCGGGCGAGCCCGAGAGGCCCCAGGTGAACGAGTTGTAGAGCTCGGGTTCGTTGCCGAGCTCGAGCGCCGCCACCCGCTGGCGGCCGATCCCGGCGATCAACGCCCGGGCCTCGGCCGCGGCCAGCTGGGTGCTGTCGGCCTCCAGGTCGATCCCCAGGATCAGCCGCGCGCCGAGGTTCTTGGCCATCGCGCTGATCGTCGCGACCCAGGGGTGCGTGAGCGAATACACGACCCCGGTCGGTCTGGTGGCGCCCGGGGTAGGCCACCACGTGTCATCGGTGGTGTCGCCGCCGATCCGCAGGACGGGCGCCGAGCCGGCGGTCAGGTTCCGAATGAGCTGGAGGAAGACCGGGTTGACCCGGCGGGGGTCAGCGCCGGCGTAGTCGGTGACCGCCCAGTACTCGAACGAGAGGCCCAGGAACCCCGGAGCGATGGCCTGCCGAGTCGCCGGGCCGCCGATTCTCAGGACGGTCGGCGGGTCGGCGGATGCGGACCCTCCGCCGCCCTGCGCGCCCGCCGGGAGCGCGATCGCGGCGGCGAGGGTTCCGGCGAGCAGGAGTGCGGTGAGGGCACGGATCGAGCGGGGCATGGGCATGAGAAAAGCATTGCGGGCGGTCGTTACCGATGCGGCCGTTGACGTGAGCGCTACCCTCGCGGACTCATGGGCAAGACACTGGTCATCGCCGAGAAGCCATCCGTCGGTCGCGACCTCGTCGCGGTCCTTCCGGGCGCCTTCACGAAAAACGAGGGCTTTCTCGAGGGGCCCGACCACATCGTGACCTGGGCGGTCGGGCATCTGGTCCAGCTGGCGGATCCCGACGAATACGACGAGCGGTTCAAGAAATGGCGGATGGCCGACCTGCCGATCGTGCCTGACCGCTTCAAGCTGGTCGTTCGGGACGAGCGATCCAAGAAGCAGATGACCGTGGTCAAGCGGCTGCTCGACCGCGACGAGGTTGACCTCGTGGTCAACGCCTGTGACGCCGGCCGCGAGGGCGAGCTGATCTTCGCCTACCTGTATGAGAAGGCCGGATCGAAGAAGCCGGTCCAGCGCCTGTGGCTGAACTCGATGACCAAGGACGCGATCCGATCGGCCTTCGGCGATCTACGCCCAGGCGCCGATCTCGCCTCGCTCGAGGCGGCGGCTCGGTCGCGCTCGGAGGCCGACTGGATCGTCGGCATGAACGCGACCCGCGCGGCCACGATTCGGCTGCGGAGCTCGTTCGATGGTGCGGTCTCGCTGGGCCGCGTGCAGACGCCGACGCTGGCCATCCTGGCGCGGCGCGAGCAGGAGATCCGCGACTTCAAGCCCGAGCCCTACTGGGTCGTCGACGCTGTGCTCGATCCGGTAAACGACAAGCCGCGGACGTACGAGGGCCGCTACCACGACGGGGCCAATCCGCGGGTTGCCAGTGCGGACGCGGCGCGGGCGGTCGTCGAGGCCTGCCGGGACCAGACCGGCGAGATCACCAAGCTGGACAAGTCCGAGCGCAAGGAGCGCCCCGAGCTCCTGTATGACCTGACGTCTTTGCAGCGCCACGCCAACCGGCGCTACGGGTTCACCGCCCGCCGCACCCTCGCCGCCGCCCAGCGGCTCTACGAGGAGCACAAGGCGCTCACCTATCCGCGGACCAACTCACGCTTCCTGACCAGCGACATGATCACCGAGATCAAGCCGATCGCCCGGTTGGTCGGCACCCAGTCCGAGTACGCCAAGGCGTCGCAGTACGTCCTCGGCCTCGACGTGCTCCCGCTCGGGCGCGTGATCAACGACGCCAAGGTCTCAGATCACCACGCGATCATCCCGACGCGCGCCGAACGTCACCCGGTCGACAAGATGTCCGACGACGCCCGCCGCATCTATGACCTCGTGGTGCGGCGATTCCTGGCGATCTTCCATCCCGACGCCGTGTTCGAGAACACCCGCGTCGAGACCACGGTCGCCGAGCACGTGTTCCGCACCCGGGGCAAGGTGCTGCTGGTCGCCGGGTGGCGCGCGGTCTACGGCGAGCAGCCGGATGCCGAGCAGTCGGACGACGACGAGGGCCGCGAGCAGCAGCTGCCCAAGCTGGTGAAGGGCGAGCGCGCGGAGGTCACGAAGATCGATGCGGAGCAGAAGGAGACCAAGCCGCCCGCCCGCTACAACGACAACTCGCTGCTCGGGGCGATGGAGACGGCCGGCAAGCTGGTCGACGAGGAGGAGCTGCGCGAGGCCATGAAGGAGTCGGGGATCGGCACGCCGGCCACGCGGGCCGCGATCATCGAGCGGCTGATCCAGGTCGGCTATGTCGAGCGCGACGGGCGTTCGTTCGTGGTGACCGAGAAAGGCCTCAACGTGATCCGCCTGCTCGGCGAGCACGTCCTCACCTCGCCGGGGCTGACCGGCGAGTGGGAGCACCGGCTGGCCCGGATCGAGACCGGCGCGGACTCGCGCGAGGCGTTCATGGGCGACATCGTCAAGTTCACCGAGGACACGGTGGGCGAACTCGACCGCAACCTCAAGGACGTCCGCATCCCGCGGGCCAACCTTGGTCCCTGCCCGGTGTGCGGGCGCGACATCGTCGAGAACCGCAAGGGGTACTCGTGCTGGTCGCGTGAGGACCCCGGTTGCGGGTTCGTGATCTGGAAGTCCAAGGCGGGCAAGCAGCTCCCGATAACGGTGGCGCGCG
The DNA here is from genome assembly GCA_019241635.1 of Solirubrobacterales bacterium. Taxonomy (GTDB): domain Bacteria; phylum Actinomycetota; class Thermoleophilia; order Solirubrobacterales; family Solirubrobacteraceae; genus Palsa-465. The sequence continues at coordinate 14,575 of JAFAWR010000385.1, read as the reverse complement.
AGCTGATCAAGACCGGGCGGACCGAGAAGGCGGTCACCGGGTTCAAGGGCCGCTCGGGCAAGAGCTTCCGGGCCCGGCTGGCCTTGCAGCAGACCGAGGACGGGAAGTGGCGCGTCGAGTTCGATGAGCCGTGGGCGCGCGAGGGGGCCAAGCCGCCCGAGGCCGAGGAGGCGGAGGCGGGCGCCGCCGAGACGCCCGAGGCCGCCGAGCAGCCCGAAGCCGCCTGATCAGGGAGCGAGGCACGGCTGGCCACCCGTGGCCCAGCACCACGTGTCGAACAGCTCGCCGCCCGGGACTCCGTTCACCGGGAGCCGGATACGCGTGAACGCGTAGACGACGGTGCTGCCCCGCCAGGTGATCGAGAACCGGGTGTAGTGCCCTCCGCGCACGCGCCACGCCGCGAGGCCGACCACGCGGCGGATCTCCCGGCAGGGCAGGCAGCCGGGCGGGTAGCCCATCCAATATGTCGCGCGGCCGGTGGCGCGCGAGCCCCAGCGGCTCCAGACGACCGGCGGCATTCGACCGTGGTGCCACCCGCCCCAGGTCAGCCTGGGACCCTCCAGGTAGTCGAAGAAGCCTCCCTGATCGTTGTGGTAGAAGCTCATGAACCCGGGCCGCACCTGCTCCGCGTAGTGATCCTCGGGCGAGGCCGAGAGCAGCTTCGGTGCGCGAGTCGGAGCTCGCTTCGCGGAGGCGGTTGCCGCGCCGGCGAGCCCGAGGATCGCGCAGACCGCGGCCAGTGCGGCGAGAAGCCGCGTCCTCACGGTGCCGTCACCGCCAAGCGCCATCATCGAGATGATGCCGCTCACGCTCGTACTAGGCGCCGCCAACTCGGCCAAGGCCGGGGAGGTGCTCGGCGGGTTCGCGGCGGCGGCCGCGGGGTCACGCGGTGCCACCCTGGTCGTGCCCACGAGCGCGGACGCGGCTCATTACACCCGTGAGCTGGCCCGCGAGGGCGCGGTTCTCGGTGCGGTGCTGACCTTCAGCGGGCTCGCGGCCGAGATCGCGGCACGATCCGGTTACGCCGGCCGGCGGCTGACCCGGCTCCAGCGCGAGCGTGTCCTACAGCAGGCCGTGGCCGGCGTGCGCTTCGGCGCGCTCGGGCCGGCGGCGGCCACCGCCGGCTTCCCGGCCGCGGCCGGCGAGCTGGTCGCGGAGCTCGAGCGAACGCTGATCACTCCGGCCCGGTTCAGCGCCGCGATGGAGGGCTGGGCCCGCCAGGACCCGCGGCGAGCGGGCTACGCCCGCGACGTGGCCGCGATCTACACGGCTTACGCGGCGCGCCTCGACCAGCTGGGTCGGGACGACAGCGAGCGGTTCGCCTGGCATGCGCTCGACGCGCTCCGGGCCGCGCCGGGTCGCTGGGGTCCCGAGCCGGTGTTCTTCTACGGCTTCGACGACCTGCACCCGCTCGAGCGCGACGCGATCGAGACGCTGGCCCGGGTGGTCGGCGCGGAGGTCACCGTCTCGCTCACCTACGAGGCGGGGCGCGAGGCACTCACGGCGCGAGCCGAGGTGGTCGAGGAGCTCCGTCCGCTGGCCGAGCGGGTGCTCGAGTTGCCGGCCCTCGGGGAGCATTATGCGCCGGGCTCGAAGGCCGTCCTGCATCACCTCGAGCGTGGCCTGTTCGAGCCCTCGCCGGAGCGCGCCGATCCCGGCGAGGCGATCACGCTGCTCGAGGCCGGGGGCGAGCTGGGCGAGGCCGAGGTGGTCGGCGCCGAGGTGCTCGCGGCCCTGCGGGCCGGGACGCCGGCCGAGGAGATCGCCGTCGTGTACCGCTCGCCGGAGCGCAGCGGGCCCCTCATCGAGCGGGTGTTTCGCCGCTACGGGATACCGGTGGCGCTCGAGCGAATGACGCCGTTCGCCGCCACCTCCCTCGGACGGGGGCTCCTCGGTCTCGCCCGGTGTGCGCTGCTCGAACCCGGCCGGGCCGGGGCCGGCGACCTGCTCGAGTACCTGCGTGCGATCGGCGGCGGATCGGATCGGCGACAGCTCGAGGTCGACCGGGTCGAGGCCGAGGTGCGCCGCCGCGGCGTGCGCAGCGCGCGGCAGGCCGTGGCCGTGGCGCGCGCCCAGGGCTTCGCGCTGGAGGATCTCGACGCGCTGAGGGCGGCCGAGGGGGCGGGGTCCGAGCTGGTGCGCCAGGCACGAGGGATGCTCAGCGCCTGGAACGGTGGCCGGGCGCCCGTGTTCGACGCGGTCGAGCAGCTCGACGCCACCGCGGTTGGAGCGCTCGAGCGGGCGCTCGCCGAGCTGGCGGAGGTCGGGGACACGCCGACCGGCGGCGAGCTGGTCGAGCTGCTCGAGCGATTGGAGCTTCCGGTCGCCTCGGCGTCGGGCTGGCGCGGCGCGGTGCTGGTCAGCGATCCGCTCTCGATCCGGGCCCGGCGCTTCCGCGTCGTGCTGGTGTGCGGGCTGCAGGAGAACGAGTTCCCGCTGGCCGCGGCGCCCGAGCCGTTCCTGTCCGACGAGCTGCGCCGCGAGCTGGCCGCCTGCAGCGGCCTGCGCCTGCGCCCGCGCGAGGACGCCCTGGCTCGCGAGCGCTACCTGTTCTACACGAGCGTCTCGCGCGCCACCGAGCGGGTGATCCTCAGCTACCGCAGCTCGGATGAGGAGGGGAATCTCGCGCTCCCCTCTCCGTTCCTGGACGACGTGTCCGAGCTGCTGGTCGAGGGCTGGCGCGATCAGCGACGGCGGCGGCTGCTCGCCGACGTGGTATGGCCGGCGTCCGCCGCCCCCACCGAGCGCGAGCTGGCCCGCGCCCGGGCCGCTGCCGGTGCGCCCGCCACCGGCGACGTGCCCTCGCCGATCGGGTCGCTCGGCGAGGTCGCGCTGGCCCACGTACGCCACTCGCAGATCCTCTCGGCTGGCGCGCTGGAGACGTATGCCGACTGCCCGGTCAAGTGGCTCGTCGACCGTGAGCTCCAGCCCGACCCGCTGGAGCCCGATCCCGATGCGCTGGCCCGGGGGAGCTACATGCACGCCGTGCTCGAAGCCGTGTTCCGGCGACTGGCGGAGCCGGTCACGCCTGAATCGCTGCCGCGCGCGCTTGAGCTGCTCGACGAGGCCCTGGCCGAGACCTCCCACGGGATCGCCGCCGGGCGCGGTGAGGCGGTGCGGGCCGGCTGGACGCGGGCCGTGGCGGCCGACCTGTGGCGCTACCTCGCCTACGAGGCGCGCGACGGATCGACGTGGCCGATCCGCGGGCTCGAGCTGCGCTTCGGGTTCGATGAACCCGGCGAAGAGGGCCTGCCGCCCCTTGAGTTGAGCGACGCCGTGCGTCTGCGCGGGATCATCGACCGGGTCGACGCCGATGCCGATGGACACGCCGTCGTGCGCGACTACAAGAGCGGATCCGCCCGCCCCGAGCACCAGGGGGCGCGCTGGCAGACCGACCGCCAGCTCCAGGTGGCGCTCTACATGATCGCGGTCCGGCAGCTGCTCGGCCTCGAGCCGGTGGCGGGCTTCTACCAGCCGTTGGGCGGCGGCGACCTACGGGCCCGGGGCGTGTTCCTCAAGGGAGCCGCTCCCGGCGAGCGCCTGGTCGGCAACGACGGGCGCGATCCGGAGGAACTTAAGGAGCTGCTCGAGGAAGCCCGGGGTCGCGCGCTCGCCCTCGCGGCGCGGCTTAGAGCCGGCTCACTCGAGCCGTGCCCGGCCACCTGCTCGCGGGACGGATGCAGCTATCCGGGCATCTGCCGTGCTTGACCTCTCGGAGACCGACATGGAAGCGCCCACCTTCACCGATGAGCAGCTGGTGGCCATCGAGCGCCGCGAAGGTGACCTGTTGCTCGCGGCCGGCGCCGGCAGCGGCAAGACCTCGGTGCTGGTCGAGCGGTTCGTCCGCTCGGTGCTCGAGGACGGCGTCGAGGTCGGGGCGATCCTGACCATCACGTTCACCGAGAAGGCGGCTGCCGAGATGCGCGAGCGCATCCGCCGCCGGCTGCGCGAGCTCGCCGCCGATGATGCCGCCCGCGCCACCGAGAGCGCGTTCATCTCGACCATCCACGGTTTCTGCGCCCGGCTGCTCCGTGCCCACGCCCTGGCCGCCGGGCTCGACCCGGCGTTCGTCGTGCTCGATGCGCCGGACGCCGAGCGACTGGCCGACGCCGCGTTCGACGAGGCGCTGGAAGCGCTTGCTCCGATCGAGCTGATCGCGTCCTACACCGCGGGCGGGCTGCGCACCGCGATCGTCCAAGTCCACGATGAGCTCCGCTCCCGCGGCCAGCGCCATCCCCGCCTGCCCGCGCTGCCGCCCCGCCCCGACCTGGGTGCGGCGCGGCGCGAGCTGACGGACGCCGCCGCGGCGGCGGCGCAGGAGCTCGGGGCGATCGCCGAGCCTGGCGCCAAGGTGATCGAGGCGCTGGCTCGGCTCGAGCGATGCCCCGGGGTCATCGTGGCCGAAGATCCGTGGCCCGGAGACCTGTACGCGCTGGGCCTCCCCGGCGGCAACGGCGCCGCGCTGTCCACCGAGGTCTGCGCGCGCTACACCGAGGCGCTGGCCACCTTCCGCGCCGCCTGCGAGCACCGGCGCGCGATCGCCGTCCACGATCTCCTGGATCGCCTGCTCCGCCGGTTCGCCGAGCGCTACGCCCGGGCCAAGCGCGAAGTCTCGGGGCTCGACTTCGAGGATCTCGAGCTCGAGTGTCGGGAGCTGCTGCGCACGAACTCCGAGCTCCGCGAGCGCTACCGGCAGCGCTTCACCCGCATCATGGTCGACGAGCTCCAGGACACCAACCAGGTGCAGCTCGACCTCATCGACCTCCTCGCCCGCGGCAATTTGTTCACGGTCGGCGACGCCCAGCAGTCGATCTACGGCTTTCGTCACGCCGACGTGGAGCTGTTCGAACGCCGCGGCGCGGCGTTGGCCGAGGTTCGCGCCCGGGCCACCCTCGACACGAACTTCCGCTCGCGCCCCGAGATTCTGTCCGTGATCAACGGAGTGTTCGAGCGCGTGCTCGGTGACCGGTTCCGCCCGCTGCGAGCGGGGCGGGACGCCGCCCCGCCGGTGCAGGCGCCGGGCGCGCCGTTGGTCGAGCTACTCGTGGCCGACAAGGGGGCCGACTGGGCGATGGAGGGGCTCGGGGCGCCCTGGCGGGTGGCCGAGGCGCGTGCGCTGGCGGCCCGGCTCGGGAGGCTGCTCATGGGGTCCCCGCCCACCGTGGCCGCGCGTGAGGTGGTGCTGCTCACCCGCGCCACCACCGACCTGCGGGTGTACGAGCGCGCGCTCGAGGAGCGGGGGATCCCCACCTACGTGATCGGCGGGCGCGGCTACTGGGCCCACCCGCAGGTGATCGACATGGTCAGCTACCTCGAGGCCCTGGCCAACCCGCGGGCCGAGGAGGCCCTGTTCACCGTGCTCGCCTCGCCGATGGTCGGCGTATCCGCCGACGCGCTGGTCATCCTGGCCTCGGCGGCCCGCGGATCTGGATCCCGCCCACCCAGCGATCCGTGGTCGGTCCTGCGCGAACCCGGCGACGCCCTCGACGGGCTGGCCCCGGCCGAGCGCGACCGGCTCGCGACGTTCGCCGAATGGTTTGCCGCCGAGCGCCGGGTGGCCGCGCGGACCGCGGTCGAGTCGCTGATCGACCGCGGGATCGAGCGCACCGGCTACGACCTGGCCGTGCTGGCGATGCCGGGGGGTGAGCGGCGACTGGCCAACGTCCGCAAGCTGATGCGGCTGGCTCGTGAGCACGAGGCCGTGCACGGTCCCGATCTGCACCGCTTCCTCGAGCTCGTGGCTCGGCGGGCGCGAGGCGGGTTCGGCGGGGGCGAGGCGCGCGAGTCCGAGGCGCCGGTGGAGGGCGAGGCGCTCGACGCCGTGCGGCTGATGACCATCCACAGAGCCAAGGGACTCGAGTTCGGCGTGGTATGCGTCGCCGACCTCGGCCGAGGACCGCGGTGGCGCGCCGAGCTCCTGCGGGTCGGGCGCGACGGCCGCTTCGGCCTGCGCCTGGCCGAGCCCGGGACCGGCCGGCGCGAGTCGGCCCTCGAGTACCGGACGCTCGGCGAGGAGCGCCAGGCGGCCGAGGCGCTCGAGGAGCGGCGCCTGTTCTACGTGGCGATGACGCGCGCTCGCGAGCGGCTGATCCTCAGCGGGGCGGCCAAGCTCGAGGCGTGGCCGGACCTGGAAGGGAACGGCGGCGGGGGCGGCCCGATCGCCTGGATCGGCCCCGCGGTGGCTGAGCAGGACGGCGCGTCGGTGAGCTTCGTGTCGCCCGAGGACCTTGAGGCGCCGGCGCCACCGGCACCCGCGCAACCGCCACTCAGCTCGTACCCGCCGCCGCCACCGACGCCACAGCCGCCCAGCCCGCCCGCGCCCCCGGTCGCAGCGCTCAGCTACACCTCGCTGGCCGAGTACCGGCGCTGCGGCTATCGCTTCTACGTCGAGCGGGTGCTGCGGTTGCCGCCCGGCCCCGATGGCCATGGCGGCCGCGGCCTCGAGGTGGCGCCGGGCCTGCTCAGTGCCACCGAGCGGGGCACCCTCGTCCACGCGCTGCTCGAGGACCTCGACTTCCGCCGGCCGGCCGTCGTCACCGAGACAATGGTGGCCACCGTCGCGGCCCGGTGCGGGCTGAGCGTGGCGCCGGGCGGTGGCGACGCGGCGCAGATCATCGAGCTGGTCGATCGCTTCGCCGGCGGCGAGCTCTGCCGGCGCCTGGGCCGCGCGACCGGCGCCCGGCGCGAGGAGCACTTCCGGTTCCTGCTCGGGTCCGCTCCCGGGATCCTGATCGGCGGCGTGTTCGACGTGATCGCCCGGGAACCCGGTGGCCGGACCCTGATCGTCGACTACAAGACCGACCGGCTCGATGGCGCCGATCCCCAGCTGCTGGCCGACCGCGACTACGGCACCCAGCGTCTGGTCTATGCCCTGGCCGCGCTCCGGGCCGGCGCCGAGCACGTGGAGGTCGTCCACACCTTCCTCGAGCTTCCGCAACGGCCGGCGGTGGCGCACTTCACGCGCGAGCAGATGCCGGCGCTGGAGGAGCGGCTCGCCGCGCTCGCCGGCGGGGTGCTGCGCCGCGAGTTCAATGTCACCGACGCGCCGCACCGAGGCGTGTGCGCGGGCTGCCCGGCCGAGGGCGGACTGTGCTCGTGGCCGCTCGAGATGACCCGGCGCGAGGGCGCGGACCGACTGTTCTAGTTGCTCGGGTCGAACTGCACGTCGACCTGCTCGATGTCGTGGCGCTCCTCGACCTTGGCCAGCGCGGCCAGCGTCTCCTGGTCGGCCGGCGCGTCGGGCGGCCCGAGCAGGCTCCGCGGCCAGAGCTTGCGCACCACGACCACGTTGATCTCCGCCGCGTACAGGGTCATCTGGGCGAGCAGGTGAAGCCATACGAGCAGGCCGATGACCGTGGCGAACGTGCCGTACGTGTTCGAGGCGTGGCTCACCGTGTGCTTGACGTAGTAGCTCCCGACGAACGTGAGGATCTCCAGGAAAACGGCGCCGATCGCGGCCCCGAGCCACATGCAGCGGGTGGGCACCGTGGCCGCGGTGAGGAAGCGGAAGGCGGCCACGTAGAGCGCGAAGTTCAGCAGCAGCGAGACCGCGTAGCCGCCGATCCTGGCCAGCACGCCACTGAACACGCTGGTGACGATTCCGGTCACCACGGCTGACGCGACGAACAGCGAGCCCAGCGACACCAGAAGCAGGAGCCCGCGCAGACGCGCGTGAAGGAAATCCGGCCGATCCTTGAACGGAACCGCCCACACCCGGTCGAACGCGTTCTGGGCGGCGTTGGTCACGCCGAGCCCGCCCCACAGCGAGCCGAGCACGCCGATGACCAGGGCGGGGACGCTCCCGGACAGTCCGTGCGCCTGCAGGTCGATGCCGGGGAAATGGCCCAGCACCGAGTTCTTGGCGTCGTTGTAGAGACTCTGGTTTCCGTGAAGGACGAACCCCAGGATCGTCGTGAACACCAGCAGCAGCGGGAAGATCGAGAAGAACGCGTAGTAGGCGATGAGCGCCGCCAGGTTGCCGGCCTGGTCGTTGCCGAACTTGCGGATCACCGCCATCGGAATCGCCCAGCCCTTGTGCCGCTGCTGGAAGCGATCGAACCGGCGGACGGGAGCGAGCAGATCCACGACGTGTAGATACCCAACGGAATCGGTGAGGAAGCCTCGCCCTATATTCATCCCCGTGGCGGCAGTACGTGCGAGCGGGCTCGTCAAGCGCTTCGAGTCGACCTGCGCCGTTGACGGCGTCGAGTTGGTTCTCGCCGAGGGCGAGGTGCGCGGACTGCTCGGACCGAACGGCGCGGGCAAGACCACGCTGCTGCGGCTGCTGTTCGGGCTGCTCACGCCGGATGCCGGGGAGATCGATCTGCTCGGCCGTCCGCTCGGCTCGGCCGAGCGCGTGAGCCTCGACGGAGTGGCCGGCTTCGTGGAGGAGCCGGCGTTCTACCCGTACCTGTCGGGGCGGGTCAACCTGGAGCTGCTCGCCGAGCTCGACCGCTCGCCCCAGGCGCGCGCCCGCGTCGACGAGGTGCTCGCTCAGGTCGGCCTTGCCGGGCGCGCCACCGATCGGGTGAGCGGCTATTCGACCGGGATGCGCCAGCGCCTCGGCATCGCGGCGGCGCTGCTTCGCAGCCCCAAGGTGCTGTTGCTCGATGAGCCGACCAGCGGCCTCGATCCGGTCGGGGTGCGCGAGGTCGGGGCGCTGCTGCGCCGGCTCGCCGCCGAGGGGACCGCGGTCCTCCTCTCGAGCCATCTGATCGGCGCGACCGAGGACGTGTGCGACTCCTACACGGTGCTGCGCCGTGGGCGGGTGGTGTGGAGCGGGAGCAGCGAGCTACTGCGCGAGCAGGCGCCGGGGTCGGCCTACCGGTTGCAGACCAGCGACGACGCGCGGGCGCTCGAGCTGGCCGCGCAGCATCGGGGCATCGAGCTAGTGGGCTCCGGAGCCGGTGAGCTGCGCATCGCCGTGCAGGCGGGCGCTCTCGATCCGTTCGTGCTTTCGCTCGGGCGAGCCGGGATCGCCGTGCGGCGGCTCGAGCTGTTGCTCAGCCCGCTCGAGTCGATGTTCTTCGCGCTGACCGGCGAAGCGGACCCGGACGCGGTGGGCATCGCCGAGGTGGCCGAGGCCGTGCTGGCGGGGGCATGAGCGCGGTCGCCTCCGAGGTGGCGGTGCTCGGTCGCCGGCGCGCGGCCGGCGGGGTGCGCTCGGCCTTCCGCGTCGAGCGCCGCAAACTGGCCAGCCAGCTCGCGCCGCGGCTGCTCGCCCTGATCTGCCTGCTCGGCCCCTTCGCCTTCGCCGCCGTGCTGAAGGTGCAGAGCGGCAGCCCGGCCGACTCGCTGTATGGCGTGTGGGTGCACTCGTCCGGATTCGCGCTCTCACTCGTCGTGCTCGGCTTCGCCGGCCAGTGGGGGCTTCCCCTGATGGCCGGGGTGCTCGCCGGCGACCTGTTTGGCTCAGAGGACCGCCACGGCACGTGGAAGACCGTGCTCACCCGCTCGTGCACCCGCCGGCACCTGTTCGCCGGCAAGCTGCTCGCGGTGGCGCTGTTCGCGGTCGGCCTGCTGGCCCTGCTGGCGCTCTCCAGCCTGGCCGCCGGGGCACTGCTGATCGGCGCGCATCCGCTGGTCAGCCTGAGCGGGACCGAGCTCTCAGCCGGCCACGCGCTGTTGCTCGTGGTGCTGGCTTGGATGCTCTGCCTGCTGCCCATGCTGGCCTTCGTGAGCCTCGCGGTGCTCTTCTCGGTCGCCACCCGCAACGGGATCGTCGGCGTGCTCGGGCCGGCCGTGGTCGACCTGGCCGTGCAGCTGCTGGCCCTGGTCGGGGCCGGCGTGTGGCTTCACTTCCTGCTCGTCTCCTCGGGCTTCGACGCCTGGCACGCGTTGTTCGTCTCCGCCCACCGGTTCTACGGACCGCTGATCATCGGCCAGGCGGTCAGCGTGCTCTGGATCGCGGCCTGCCTCCTGGCCTCGTGGCGGCTGCTGCGCCGGCGCGACTTCACCAGCGCCACCGTGAGCCGCCGCCCGGGATGGGTCGTGCCGGTGCGGGTGGCGGTGGGCTCGGCGGCCCTGATCGCGTTCCTGGCACTGGCCAGCAACTGGGGACCGGCGGGCGTCACCGCCAAGCGCGTGGACGCGAGCATCACCCCGACCTTCAACAACCTCACGCTGCTCCAGCAGCGCGAGCTCGGCCGCGTGGTCGCGCCCGGGGCGCGGCTGAACGTGTTGCCCAGCTGCAGCCGCCGGGCCTCGACGCCCTCCGGCCCGGGTGACTGGATCTGCACGCTGACCGTGTTCATCCCCCAGCCCGGGGCGGTCCCGTTCCAGTCGACGCCGGTCACCTATGACGTGACCGTGCAGGCCAACGGCTGCTACAAGGCCGAGTCGCCGCCCTCGTTCGTGGGCCAGCAGACCATGCGCGACGCCGCGGGTCACCAGGTGGTCAACCCGCTGTTCGTGCTCTACGGCTGCTTCAACCCGCTGTAGCCCTACGGCCGCTTCAACCCGCTGTAGCCCTACGGCTGCTTCAACCCGCTGTAGGCCTCCGGCCGCTTCAACCCGCCGTAGCCCTCGACCCCGAGCAGCAGGCGCTTGCGCTCGATGCCGCCGGTGTAGCCGCCCAACCCGCCCCCGGAGTGCAGGATGCGGTGGCAGGGCACGACGATGGGGATCGGGTTGGAGCCAAGCGCGTTGCCCGCCGCCCGAGAGGCCCGCGGACTCCCGGCCTCGGCCGCCATCTGCTTGTAGGTGGCGGTCGCGCCGAACGGGATCTTCGCCGTCGCCTGAAGCACGCGGCGGGCGAAGCCGCGGGTGAGCCGCCAGTCGAGCGGGACCTCGAAGCTGCGCCGCGCGCCGGCGAAGTACTCGTCGAGCTCGCGCCGAGGCTCGTCGAGGCGGCGTGGCGCGGCCAGGATCCGAGGGGAGAGCGTGGTGGCGAGGTGTTCGAGCACGGCGTCCTCGCCTTCGTAGTCCAGGTAGGCGAGCCTGGCCAGACCCGTCGGCGTCGTGGCCAGCAGCAGCCGGCCGAGCGGAGAGTCGAGCGTCGCATAGGCGACGTCGAGCAGCTGCGCCGCGGCCGCGGGCTCGCTGACGTCCGGCAGGGGGTCGGAGACGGGCGCCAGGCGCCTGAGGTCGTGCTCGAGCTCGGTCATCATGGTTGGTACTCCGTTCGCAGTCGCTTGAGGGCTTCGTGCACGTTTCGCCTGGCCGCGTCCTCGCTCGTCCCCATCACCGAGGAGATCTCGTCGTACCCGGCGTCGACCACGTAGCGCAGCGCGAGCGCGGTGCGCTGCTTGGCCGGGAGCTCGCGGACCCTGGCCCAGAGCTCCTCGTCGGTGGTGGCGGGCGCCTCGGTCGCGGTCTCGGTCGCGGCCTCGGGAACCACGCCGACGGGGACGGCAACCCGGCGCCGCGCCCGGATGTGGTCGATCACCTTGCGATGGGCGACCGTGAAGATCCAGCTTCTGAGGTTCGAAGCGTCTTTGAGCTTGGGGTAGGCGCGCAGGGCGGCGATCCACGTCTCCTGGTAGCAGTCGTCGGCGTCGATCCGGCCCACGCTGGCCACCAGGAAGCGGTGGACGTCCCGGCCGTGGGCGTCGAGCAGAGTCTGAAAGGGCGGCAGGCGCACTGCGGATGAAACGTTGCGGGCGGCCATCACGTGAGATGGTGACGCGCGCCGCGGGGGGTGCAAAACGCAGCAAATCGCCCACCTTCTCCGCCGCAACGGCCACATAAGCGCCTCTGAGGCGCTTATGTGGCCGGGGGCGATGAGATTGGGGGCGGTTTGGCGTCTTATGCACTGGCTGGGCCGGCGCTGCCGTACGTGAGGCGCCGGCAAGACGACGATCACCACTTGCCAGCCGCCACCCGTTCGCTATACAAGGACATCTATGGCTCGAGCAATTTGGTCAGGTGCGATCAGCTTTGGGCTGGTCAACGTGCCCGTCAAGCTGTACACCGCGACGTCGCCCAAGACGGTCCGCTTCAACCAGCTGTCCGCGAAGACCGGCGCTCGGATCCGCCAGAAGCGAGTGGACCCGACGACCGACGAGGAAGTGCCCTACGAGGACATCGTCAAGGGCTACGAAATCACGCCCGACCGGTTCGTGACGATCACCAACGAGGAGCTCGACGCGCTTGATCCCAAGGCGACCAGGACGGTCGACATCGAGGAGTTCGTCGACCTCGCCGAGATCGACCCGATCTACTACGACCACAACTACTACCTTGCCCCCACGGCGGGCGGGGCCAAGGCTTACCGGCTCCTGCTCGACGCGATGCGCGACGCGGGCAAGGTCGGCATCGGCAAGGTCGTGCTGCGCTCCAAGCAGCAGCTGTGCGCGCTCCGGCCGACCGGCGACGTGCTGGCCCTGACCACGATGCTGTGGGGCGACGAGGTGCTCTCGCCCGATCGCCTGGACGAGATCGGCGAGATCGAGGAGGCCCAGGCCACCGACCGCGAGCTCAAGATGGCTGAGCAGCTGATCGCGTCGCTGTCGGCCGAGTTCGAGCCGACCAAGTTCCACGACGAGTACCGCGAGCAGGTGCTGGCGCTGATCGAGGCCAAGGCCAACGGCGAGGAGATCGCCGTCCAGCCTGAGGTCGAGGAGGCCGCGGCGGCGCCCGACCTGATGGCCGCGCTCGAGGCCAGTCTGGCCGCGGTGCGCAGCGGCCCCGAGGACGAGCCCGCGCCCAAGCCCCGCCGGCGCGCGCCGGCCAAGACCGCCGACGGGGACGGCGACGGGGCGCCGGCGCGCGCGTCGCGGAGCCGCGCGAAGGCCAAGAGCTGACGCGAGCGCCCGCCGGGCATGGATGTCCGGCGGAACCGGCCCCAGGGATGTCGAGCGCAGCGAGACCCATTGGTACTCTTCGGCGACCGCCCTCCGTGCGCCCGTCTGCAGCCTCTTCCCATGTACCGACGTATCACCCCACCAGGGGCCACTGGCCTCTACGACCCCGCCAACGAGCACGATGGGTGCGGCATTGCGCTGGTGGCGAAGCTGTGGGGCGAGGCCAGCCATGCGGTGGTGGAGAAGGCGCTCGACGCGCTCGAGAACCTCGAGCACCGCGGCGCCGAGGGCGCTGATCCGAACACCGGCGACGGCGCCGGCATCCTGCTTCAGATCCCCGACGGCTTCCTGAGGGCGGCCGTGGCCGGGGTCGAGTTGCCGCCGGCCGGCCGATACGGGGTGGGGGTGTGCTACCTGCCCACCGACCCGGAGCGCCGGGCGGTGCTCGAGCAGATGATCGAGGAGACGATCGAGGCCGAGGGGCAGCGGGCACTGTGGTGGCGCGACGTGCCGGTCGATGATCGCCACGTGGGGGAGACCGCGCGGCTGTCGGCGCCGGTCATCCGCCAGGTGCTGATCGGCGCCTCGGAGGAGATCGAGGACCAGGCCGTGTTCGAGCGCAAGCTGTACGTGATCCGAAGAGTGATCGAGCGAGCCGCGGGGCGCGACCTGGCCCTGCCCAGCTTCAGCAGCCGGACGATGATCTACAAGGGGATGCTCACGGCGCCGCAGCTCCCGCGTTACTTCACCGATCTCCGGGATCCGCGCGTGGCCAGCCGGCTGGCGCTCGTCCACTCACGCTTCTCCACCAACACGTTCCCGAGCTGGGAGCTCGCCCACCCGTACCGGATGATCGCCCACAACGGCGAGGTCAACACGCTGCGGGGCAACGTGAACTGGATGCGTGCGCGCGAATCCCAGCTCGCCTCGGACCTCTTCGGCGACGACCTGAACAAGGTGATTCCAGTCGTCCGCGAGGGCGGTTCGGACTCCGCCATCTTCGACAACGTGCTCGAGCTGCTCGTCCTCGGCGGCCGGAGCATCCCGCACGCGGTGATGATGATGGTCCCCGAGGCCTACCGGACGCGCAAGGACCTCGACCCCGACGTCAAGGGCTTCTACGACTTCCATTCCTGCCTGATGGAGCCGTGGGACGGGCCGGCGGCGGTGGTGTTCACCGACGGCCGGGTGGCCGGCGCGGTGCTCGATCGCAATGGCCTGCGGCCCGGCCGGTGGATCCAGGACACCGAGGGCTATGTGGTGCTGGCCTCCGAGACCGGTGTGATGACCGTCGCCCCCGAGCACGTCCAGCGCAAGGGACGCCTGGCGCCGGGCAAGGTGTTCCTGGTCGACCTCGAGGAGGGCAAGATCGTCGAGGACGAGGAGGTCAAGCGGCGGGTGGCCCGCAAGCAGCCCTACGGCGAGTGGTACGAGCGCTCGGTGGTCCACATCGACGACCTGCCCGATCGCGACCCGCGGACGCCGCGGATCGAGCCGCTGCGCTCCAAGCAGCTGGCCTTCGGCTACTCGCAGGAGGACCTGCGGATGATCATCGCGCCGATGGCCACCAAGGGCGAGGAGCCGGTGGCCAGCATGGGCAACGACGCCGCGCTGGCCGTCCTGTCCGACCGCCAGCCGCCGCTGTTCGCGTACTTCAAGCAGCTGTTCGCCCAGGTCACGAATCCGCCGATCGACCCGATCCGCGAGAACGTCGTGATGTCGCTCTCGGCCGGCGTCGGCGCCGAGGTCAATTTGCTCTCCGAGAGTCCCGAGCACGCCCACCAGCTGGTCATGGACACCCCGATCCTGCGCAACCACGAGCTCGAGAAGCT
>JAFAWR010000263.1 GCA_019241635.1 Solirubrobacterales bacterium | reverse complement strand
CCCGACGCTCGCCGCAGGAACTGGCGGAAACCCTGGCCACGCTCGCGGCCTCGACCCCGGAGCCCCGCCTCCGCGCGCGCCAGCCCGGGCCCGGAACCGACCCGGAGCCGGCCGACACCGCTTGGCCTGAGCCGGCTGAGGTTCCGGTGTCGGACGTCCCCGCTCCGGTAGCTGATTCTCCGGCCCAGCTGCCGGATGTCCCGGCCCCCGTAGCTGACCCTCCGGCCCCCGTCTCACACCCCCCGGCTCCGGCCCAGCCGACTCGAATCAAGTCCAGGGTGTCGAGGCGCCGGCCGGCCGGCATTCGACTCCCGCGCCGGGCCGGCCGCCGGGCCTGGCTGCGTCGGTCGCCTTCGCGGCGCTCGAGGCGCGAGCGGGGCGCGCGCGGACCCCGCAGCGTGCGCCGGCTGTACGCGCCGTTGATCGTCGTGCTGCTGATCGTCGTCGTGGTTGGGCTGCTGAACCATGGTGGAGGTGGCTCGAGCCAGACCTCGGCGCAGAGCGTGACCCCACCTCGATCGGTCTTCCCGACTCCCAGCCGTGTGCCAACCCCCACTCCACCTCCGGTCGGCGCCCCGACTCCGACGCCGACGGTCACCCCACGGCCGGTGCCTCCGCAGCCCAAGTCCTGCCGGCCGGTGCGGGTGAGCGGCCGCGCCGTCAGCGTCAGCATCGTGCAGGGTCAGGTGACCTGTCGCCATGCGCGCGCGGTCGCGCTGGCGTTCAAGTCGGGGCGTGGGCGGCGCGGAGGGTCTCCGGGCCACCGGTACCTGACCGTGCGCGGCTGGAGATGCCTCCCGAGCGGCGTCTGCACTCGCCCCGGCAGATTGATCAAGGTCTCGTAGCGGTCAGTTCGGAGCGGCGCCGGCAGGCGCCCGATCCGCCCCGATCGGCGTCCTCGATCAGCGTCGTGAGCGATCCCCAGGGTTATCATGCGTGGCCATGTCTCATGAGCCAGGGCATGGACGGGGGCGGAGCGCTCCCAGTCCGCAGCGCTCGCCAGAGGAGCTTGCCGCCCTGCTGGCCCAGATGGCCGATGCCACCGGGGACCCACCGCTGCGAGGCGGGGATGGAAGCCAGCAGGCCGTCCTCGCGTCCCAGTTCCCGCCGCCGGTCGTGAAGCCGCGGCGCAAGGCGCCGCGGGCCGCGGTCCCACCACCGACCGAGACCGCGCCGGAGCCGGCCGAGACCGCGCCGGAGCCGACCGAGACCGCGCCGGAGCCGGCCGAGACCGCGCCACCGGTCGAGACCCGACCGCCCGCCGAGCCGCCAGACCCCGCCGCCGGCACGCTGCGCGTGTTCGCCACCGAGATCCCCGCGGCGCCGGATCCGTCCCCGCCGGCCGGCGCGATCCGCGTGCCGCCGCTGGCCACGCCGACCGGGCCACCCGACCAGGAAGCGGAGCCCCCGAGCCACTCGAGCTCGACCCGCCCCCGGTCCACGCCCCAGCCCGAGCGCCCGGCCGCGGGCGCCAACGGGAACGGCCTGATCGCGGGTACGCCGGTCAGCCAGGGGACGGGCTCGCCACGGCCGGCCAGCGCGGGCCGGAGTACCCGGGTTCGCCGCTCAGCTTCCGGTTCTCCCCGCCGGGGCGACCGTCCGAGCCGGCTGGAGGACGACGCCGCTGCGGTGCCCCGGCCACGGAGCCGCGCGTCCGGGCGAATCAGTGGCGCCGGGCGCATCGGTCTCGCCGGCCGCGCCGCGGCAGCCAGACCAAAGCGCACCTCGGGCACCGCGCGCCGCTTCCCCGCCCGAGCCCGCCGGCCCAGGTGGACGCTGGTAGTCATCTGTGTGCTCGCGCTCGTGCTGCTCGCGCTGATCCTGCTCGGCGGCTCGAACAACTCGCCGACCGCGTCCGGGTCCAGGGCGACGACGATTCCGCTCGCGCCGTCCAGTGGCGCGACCGTAGCCACGACTCCCGCGGCCGCACCGACCACGAGCAACCCCGCGAGCACGGTCACCCAGCCCGCCGCCACGACCGCGACCACGACCAGCGCCAAGGCGAAGCCGGCGGTGCACAAGCCAAAGCCCGCCGCGCCCACGACGACGGCAGCCGCCCAGACTTCTGCGCCGCCGGCGAGCTCGTCAGGCAGCGCGACCCCGGCATCTCCGTCGACCGGCAACTCGACGCCGGCGCCCGTCTACCGGGCTCCGGCTCCCCGCTCCACACCTCCGCCGCCGGCCCGTCAGTCCCTGAACGGCGTGGGCTCGCTGTCCGGAACGGGATCGCTCACCCACCGCCGCGGCTCGCACCACAAGCGCTGATTCGCGCGCGCGGCGCGCCGACCCGAGCTGAGCCACAGGGCCCAGGCCTCCCCCGGCCGGCCCAGGGCCGGCTGGGTCCCGGGGCCGGCGAAAGTGGGGCTTTCCGGCTCTGGCGCCTCCCGGAGGGTTCTGGCTGAATGAGGCCATGCAGATGCGCAGCCCCAAACTCGGCATCGGAGTACGGCGAGCCGCGGACGCCGTGGCCGCAGCGCCGCTCATGGCGACCTTGGCCCTCGCCTCGACCGTGATCACCGCGGTGGTGGCGCTCGGCACGGTGAGCGACGGTCGGCTCCCGGCAAACGGGCCGATTGGGATCCTGTGCGCGCTCGTGCTGGCGGCGGTTGCCGCGGTCGAGACGTCCCGGCCCGCACGCGTGGAGCGGGTCCGCCGCCGGATCACCCGCCGGCGCTAGACACGATAATTGACTCCGCGGCCGCCGCCCGGCCCAATGCACCTGTTCTCAGCCGGGAAGAACCCGCCACTCGCCAACCTGCCGGACCGCGAGTGGCGGATCGGCTGCGCTATGCGCGACCGAACTGCCTTTCACGTTTCGGCAGCAGGCCGAGTGTCGCAAAACTCGCGGTCGCGGTCGCGCGCGCGCCTAGTTACGCGCCGCGCCCAACCCGTGCATCCGGTCGCGGATCTCGGGCGGGTTCTCGATGATCTGCGAGAAGCGCACGACGGTCACGGTGTCCTCCATCGACACCTTGCGGCCGTAGATCTGCTCGAGGAAGTGGATCATCTCGTCCACGCGGCGGAACTCGGGGTTGTCGTGCTCGATGTCGCGCGGGGAGAGATCGCGCACGCGCTTGACCTCCACCTGGTCGATCACCGCGTTGAAGATCTTCTCGCGCGGCGAGTGCTGGTAGCCGATGGTCACCAGCACGCAGTCGTTCTTGCGGTACTTGTGCGACTTGTCGCCGAGGCGAATGGTGGCCGTCTTACGCCCCCGGCGGAGCTGATCGGCGAACACCGACGAGTAGAAGTTGAGGACTCGCACGGCGTGAGCCTATCGATCCGGCGACAAACGCGACAGGGCGCGGCGAACGATCTCGCGCTCGCCGGCATAGGTGAGCTCCAGGACGGCCTTCTCGAGCGGCATCCAGCGCGCGTCCTCGATCTCGTGGTCGTGGTCTTCGAGGCTCCCCGAGCGGTACTCGAACAGGTAGAACGCCACCCGCTTGTTGCGCCGCCGACCCCGGCGCTCGTAGGTGTACTCGACGTCCCCGAGCTTGTCGATCAGCTCCGCGACCACGCCGGTCTCCTCGGCCACCTCGCGACTCGCGGCGGCCTCATCGGTCTCCCCCTTGTCGAGGTGGCCCTTGGGCAGGGCCAGGACCCGCCGGCGCTGGGCATCTCGCTTGACCGGCACGATCACGATCACGTCGCGGTTGTGCACGACGGCGCCACCCGCCGAGAGCTCGATCGTGCCCTCACCGGGGTCAGTAGACGTAACGCCCGAGCGCTTCTGAGTCATGGACGGTGAGCTTTCCCCGTCCCTGAGTAATTATTCCTGCGCGCTCGAGCACGGCCAAGAAGCGACTGGCCGATTCGCGGGAGGTCCCCGCCAGCTGCGCCAGCTCCGCCTGTGTGGTGGTGATCAGAATGTCGGGCTCTGCCACGTCGCCGGGGTCCGAGCGGGCGGCGGCTACGAGCTGGGCGAGGGCGGCCGCCACCCGGCTCTGCACGGTCTGGAAGGACTGCCGGGCCAGGCGCTCGTTGGTGTCGCGCAGCCGCTGTCCGAGGGCCGCGATCAGCTTGACCGAGATGTCCGGGTGCTCGCGCAGGAGGCGATGCATGTCTCCGCTCAGGATCGCGATCGCCTCGGTCTCCTCGGTCGTCTCCACGGTGGCCGAGCGGCGCTCCCCGTCGAGCATGGCCATCTCACCGAAGATGTCGCCGGGGTCGAAGTGGGCCAGCGTGATCGAGCGTCCATCGGGGTGCTCGCGGATCGCCCGCGCGCGGCCGGTGCGGACGATGTAGCAGGTGCTGCCCTCGTCGCCCTCCTTGAACACCACCGCGCCGGCCTCGAAGCGGCGCGACATCGTCACCTGAGCCACCTGCGCCAGCTCCTCCCCGGATAGCGTCGAGAAGACCGGAACTCGGCTGAGCAGCGCGATCGTGTCCTCGCCGCGTGACGTCATCTGCCCATGCATACCACACGGGCGGGGTCGCGCTCAGGCCGAGTCGAGTGCCTGCTCGCGGCGCCGGCGCCGCACCGCCGCGCCCACCCACCAGAGCAGCGCGGCCACCAGGGCGACCGGGGTCAGCCCGGCGATCGCGATCAGCGCCACCCCGGCCGCGACGGTCAGCACGCGGCCGGCGTCGTGGGCGGCCCGCCCGATCCCGAACCCGCCGCTCTTCGGCGCGACCGGAGCCGGCGCGTTGCGCGCGCTGATCTGAAGCGAGAGCTGGCTGAAGCCGACCTCATGGTTCAGGCGGGCCAGGGTTGCCTCATCGCTCGAGATCGAGGCTTCGGCGTCGTGGATCTGGGCGTTCAGGCTGTCGACCTGCTCGGTGGTGACTGCGTTGGCGAGCTGCTTTAGCAGCGAGGTTCGCAGCGCCCGGGCGTCGGCCAGCGCTCGCTGGGCGGCGCCGTACGTGTCGGTGATGTCCGTGCTCGCATCGGTCCGGGACAGCACCGAGGCGTAGTTGAGCGAGGAGAGCTGACTCATGGCCTGACCCAGCGAGGCGCTCGGCACGCTGAGCTGGAAGTCCGCCGAGCCGTCCGGTCCGCCGGTCTGGGTCACCGTCGAGTTCTCGACGATCCCGTTCACTGACCCGATCACGTCGTACACCTGCTGGGCGACGTCGTCGATCCGGTTGGGCGGGGCGCCCAGCTGGAGCTGCGCGGACTGCACGACCTTGCGACCGGTGGTGGGCGGCTGAAGGGTCTGGGCTCCTGAGGAGGAGGCGGCGGCGGCGCTGCTCGTCGACGGGACGCTGGCCGCCGACTTGAAGGCGCTGGACGGAGACCGCGCGCTGCCGTGTGACGCCGTGACCGCGGGAGCGCTCGCCCCCGCGCTCGCCCTCGTCGTCGGCTCCGCGCTCGCGCTCGTCGTCGAGAGCGCCTCGCCCGAGCCGGCAGACGCGACGCTCGCGGTTGACGATGCATCCGAGGAGCCGTTGGAATGGAGGGTCCCGGCCACGATCACAATGCCCACGATCAGCGCCACCCCCGCGCTCAGGGCGCCGGCGGCCTCCCAGAAGCCGGTCGACAGCCGGCGCCGGCGCGGCTGGCCCGGGACGGCCGCGACGTGCGGGGTGGCGAACCGCCGCGACACGCGCTTGTCCATCGTTTGGACAAACGCCGGCGGGACCGGCGGGCGCTCGGCGGTCAGCAGCAAAGCGAGCTCGGCCAGCTCCGCATATTGCGCATCGACCGGCTCGCCGGCCAGGACCGCGTCGATCGCGTCGAGCGATGCGGCGATCTCGGGATCGATCGGTTCGTCGTGGTCAAGCAGTCGCATTGCAGGCCTTCCTGAGCTTCTCCATCGTTCGGTACAGCAGCGTGCCGGCGTTTGATTCGCTGACGCCGAGCACCCGGGCGAGCTCCGCGTTGGACAGCCCGGCGTGGAACTTCAGCGCGACGATCTCGCGCTCGCGCGGCGGCAGGCTGGCCATCGCCGCCTGCACCGCGGTGCGCCGGAGCGCCACCTCGGGCCCGTCCTCGTCGCCGACCGGCTCCACGTCCGTGGGCTCGCTCACCAGCGTGGCCACCCGCCGGCGACGCCGGAGTTCGTCGAGCGCGGCGTTGCGGGCGATTCCGAACAGCCAGGCGCGCTCTTCGCCACGCCGGCGGTCGAAGGTCCGCCGCCGGCGGTACGCCCGCTCGAAGGCCAGCGCGGTCACGTCCTCGGCCGCCCCGGGATCGCGCAGCAGCGTGCACACGTAGGCGTAGACGTCGTCGCGCGACGAGCGGTAAAGAGACTCGAACCGGTCCCAGGAGCTGGTTTCGGTCGGCGCCACCGACGCGTTCATGGTCACGGTCACACCCTCACTACGCCCTGGGGCATGATCCATCACGCCACGAGTTGCGTAAAGAGCCTCGGGTCGTTGGTTATCACGCCGGTCACCCCCATTGCCTCGAGCGCCTGCAGCCGGGCGGCGTCGTCGACGGTCCACACGTAAAGCTCTCCGCCCGCCTCCCGCACCCGCCGGACGAGCCGCGGGGTGACCAGCCGCCAGTGGGCCATCAGAGCATCACACCGCCCCGAGCGGATCGCCCGTGCGGCACGCTCGGGCAGCAGCCCGCGGAGCACCTGCAGGCCGACGAAGGCGGGTATCCGGGTGGCCGGCGAGCGGAACGGGTCGCGCGTCAGCTTGGGCACCGACCACCCCAGCCGCACGCTCGGCTCGGCCGCGCGGAGCACCGCGAGGCTTTCCTCGTACTGCGTGGAGATCAGCGCCCGCTCGAGCAGACCGGATTCGCGCAGCGCGCTCAGCACGTGCAACTCGTAGCCCGGAAGCTTCATGTCGACGTCCAGCTCGACGCCGGCAAACGCCTCGGAGGCGAAGTAGGCCAGCGCGTCGTCGAGCGTGTGCGGCTCGCGCGAGGCCGCGTCGGCCCAGTCGTGGGCCAGGATCAGTGCGTCGCCGTGCTCCTCTCCGAGCACGTCGAACTCGATCATGTCGACCCCCGCCCCGACCGCCGCATCGAAGCTCGCGAACGTGTTGCCGGGCGCGATCAGGTCCGCGCCCTTGTGCCCGACGCGCCGCAACCGGCTCGCGCCTACTTCTGGCATCCCGGGCACCAGTACGTCGTGCGGTTCGCGTCGCCCTGACCGCGCGCGACGATCGCCGTGCCGCACCGCGGACACGGCCGCCCCGCGGATCCGTAGATCCGCGCACGGATCGCGCGGTGCCCCATCGTGGCCGAGCGCATCATGCGAGGTCTCACTGCGTCGATGATTGCCGTGGCCTGGTCATCTGTGACCTCGGAGACCCGTCGCCACGGGTCGATCGCCGCCTCCCAGCACCCCTCGGCCTTCCAGATGTTGCCGATCCCGGCGACGTTGCGCTGGTCGAGCAGGGCGTCACCGATGAAGCGCGTCTGGTCGTCGGCGCGCAGCCGGGTCAGGAAGCGCTCGGAGTCGAACTCCTCGGCCAGTACGTCGGGGCCGAGCGCGGAGAGCCGTTGATCGAAGCGCGTACGCCCTTCGGTCATCAACTCGAGCAGCGGGCCGTCGAACTCCACCACTTCGTGCCCGCCGGCGCGGAGCACGATCCACGCCCGCCGGGCCGATCGCCCCCACCGTCGCCCGGGCCCGTACACGCCCCACACGCCGACCATCCCCAGGTGCGAGTGCAGGACCAGGTCACCCTCGAAGCGCAGGAACAGGTGCTTGCCGTGAGTGTCGACGCTGACCACCGTCCGACCACTGAGGCGGTCCGGCCAGTGATCGAGTGCGTGCCGGGGGTGGGGCGTCTCGATCTCGTCGGGCACGCGGCCCTCGAGCACGGGGCGGATCCGCTGCGCGGCGTAGGCAATCGTGTCGCCTTCGGGCACTGCCTCAGGCGCTCACTCAAGCGCTCAAGGTCAACCTGCGCGGCCCCTGCTGGAAACCGAGCGCCACCAGCGCCGGGCCCAGCGGAGAACTCAGCGCCGATTCGCCGTCCACCTTCTCGAGCGCCAGGCGCCGTATCCGCCCCGACCGCACCTGCTCAACGATGGCGTGCAACGCCGCCTCGACCCGCGGATCGTCAACCGGCGCCAGCGTCTGGAGCGCCCGCCCGCCGCGCTCGACGTACAAGATCGGCTCGCCTGCGCTCAGGACGACGTAGGCGCCCGGGACCCGCGCAGGACGGCGCGCGTCCTCTCGAGCCGGCCAGGCCAGCGCCGCGCCGTAGGGCTGGGCCGGATCGACCGCGGCCAGGACGATCGGCGCCTCATCGTCGGAGCCCACCGACCGCAGCCGCTCGACCGCGCCCGGGAGCGCGAACTGGGCGCCCCCGAGTCCCTCCACGAAGTACCCGCGCCTCGCCACTCCCAGCGTCTCGAGCTGCGAGAGCTCCGGATAGATGCCGGAGAATCCGCCCGGCAGCCCTTCGGCGCGGATCTGCTCGCGGGTGAGGATCCCGTAGCGCTCGAGCAGCAGCTCGGACACCGCTCGGCGGCGCGCGGCCGGATCCACCGACGAGCGGAACAGTGGCTCGGTCAGCGACCACCGGCCCTGGACCTGCGCCGAGGCACCCGCCCCGCGCCGGCGAGCGGCGAACCGTCCGGGCCGGCCCGCCCCACGCACCCGCTCGCGCTGGGCTCGGGCCAGGGTCAACCGGGGCGCGCGCAGCGGCGCGAAGGCGTCGTTGGTCGCTTCGCCGGCCCAGGCGAGATCCCACAGTGCCTCCTGGAGCTCCTCGGGGGCGAGGTCGACGTCGACCAGCAGGTCGGTGAAGAAGCAGGCTCCCGCCGCCAGCCGCGCGCGCACGGCGTCATGCGCCGGCGACTCCAGCGCGCCCGTCGAGCCCGCCCCCCCACGCACAGACGGTGCGCCGAGCACTCCCAGATCCTCTCGGAAGTACAGGACGACCCGGCCGGAATGACGACCCAGAGCGCCGGCGCCGATCCACACCACCTCTCCGGCCGCACACAGCTGATCCATCCAGGCCGGCGAATACGCCCCGGTTCGCCGCGGCAGCACGTCGCGCTCCCACACCTCGACCGGCAGGGCCAGTCCCTGCAGCGGCACGAGCACCTCGCGCAGGCGGTCGACGCCGGCGCCGGACCCTGTCCCGCCCGCCCAGCGGTCGACGCCCTGCCAGGCGGGGAGAAAACGCGCCAGGGCCTGGGGGTCGACCGGCTCGACCTCCTTGCGCAGCACGGCCAGCGAGGCCCGCCGCACCCGCCGTAGCACCTCGGGGTCGCACCATTCGCGCTCGCTTCCCCCCGGGCGGAGCTCGCCTCGGACGAGCTCGCCGCCGCGCTCGAACGCGGCAAGCACGGCGCCACAGTCGACGCCGTAGCGGGCCCGCAAATCGTCACCGGTGAACGGGCCGTGGGTCGCGGCATAGCGGCGAACCAGCCGCGCCAGGGCATCGGGAACGTCCTCGAGGAAGGCGGCCGGCAGCCCTCCGGGCGGCGCCGCGCCGAGGGCGTC
>JAFAWR010000219.1 GCA_019241635.1 Solirubrobacterales bacterium | reverse complement strand
AGGGAAGATCACGTGGAACTCGGTTCCCTGGCCCGGGGTGCTCTCGAGCTGAATCCGACCGCCGAGGTTCTGCACCGCGCGGCGGACGATGGCAAGTCCGAGCCCGGAGCCGCCGGTCGCGCGATCGCGAGTGCTGTCGACCCGGTATAGCCGTTCGAAGATGCGCTTCTGATGCTCGGGGGCAATGCCGACGCCGGTGTCGCGCACACGGAGCATGAGCTCGTCCCCGCGGCGACGGAGGGCGAGCCGGACGGAGCCGCCCGCGGGGGTGTAACGGATCGCGTTCGAGAGCAGGTTCGAAGCGACCATCTCGAGCAGCCGCGCGTCGGTGAGAACATCGCGATCGTCGGCGACGAGGTGCAGATCGACGTTGGCGTCCCGGGCGGCCGGCCGGAAGCCCGCGTCGAGCTGCTCGATGAACGGCTGCAGCGAGACAGGCTTCACCCGCACGCCCTCGGCCAGATCGAGTTGGGTCAGCTCCCGGAGATCGGTGAGCAGATCGCGCAGGCGTGCGGTCTGGACCTCGATCACGCTCCTTGCCTCACGTCGCTCGTGCTCACCCTGCGCGGAGCCGTCGAGGACGGCGAGCGCAAATCCGGAGACGGCGTTCACCGGTGTGGCGATCTCGTGGGCCACGTCGGCGAGAAACTGGCGCTGATCGCGGTCGGCCTGCTCGAGCCGGGTCGCCATGTCATCGAAGGCGCTGCCCAGCTTGACCAGCTCGCCCGGACCCGAGGCGCCCATGCGGGCGGCGAAGTCGCCGTGAGAGACGCGATCGGCCGCGTCGATCGCCCGCTCGACCGGTCGACGCACGGCCCGTGTGACGAGCGTCGCCGTGGCGATGGCCACGGCGATCACCAGCGCGAGGGCGCCCGCGGTGATCAGGGTCAGCTGGGGCGTGGTGCTCGAGCCCGGCGACGAGTGGTCGGAGAGCTTGACCGTCCCACCGGCAAACCGTGCCTCCACGGCAAGCTCGAACGCGCGCCCGGTCCGGGGCGGCCCCCGGAAGACGACCTGCCCGGCGCGCTCCACGATGATCTGATCGTTGGGCAGCAGCGCCTGCAGGGCGGCCAATTGGCCGCGGTCGGCGCCGGCCTGGACCTGGGCGGCAATCGTCTGCGCCTCCTGGCGCGCCTTGGCGGCATCGGCCGTGCGTTCGTTCGAATGCTCGACGTGGTTGAACAGCAGCACGGCGGCCCCCAGGCCGACCACCGCGCTCGCGATCATCGTGACGAGCAGCCAGAAGCGCAGCGATGGTGCGCGGGTCAGCACCTAGGACTCCAAGCGGTAGCCGACGCCGCGCAGCGAGCTGATCCTCAGCGCCTCCCCCAGCTTGCGGCGCAGCCCTGCGATGTGCACGTCGACGGTCTTGGGCTGGAGGTAGGTCGAGCCCCATACCTGTTCGAGCAGCGCGTCCCGGGTGTGCGCGCGGTCGGGATCTCGCAGCAGCGCGGCGAGCAGGTCGAACTCCCGGCGGGTGAGCTCGACCTCCCGGCCGTCAACGGTCACCCGCCGGGCATCCTCGTCGAGCTCCACGGAGCCGATCCGGAGAGGCTCCTGTCCGCCGAAGTGGCCGCGCGCACGGCGCAGCTGCGCCCGCACCCGCGCCACCACCTCGGGCGCCGAGAACGGCTTGACCACGTAGTCATCGGCCCCCAGCTCGAGGCCGGCGATCCGTTGCGCCTCCTCGCCCCGGGCGGTGATCAGGATGATGGGGATGCCGGACTCGGTGCGGATCCGTCTGACGACCTCGAAGCCGTCAAGCTCGGGCAGCATCACGTCGACCAGCGCCAGGTCGATCCCTCCGCGGCGCAGACGCGACAGCGCGTCCAGCCCGTCGTCGGCCTCGAGCACCTCGTAGCCCTCCTTCTCGAGGTAGAGGCGCAACAGACGCCGAAGAGCGTGCTCGTCATCGACCACCAGAACACGCGCCGCGGACCCCATGGGCCGCGATTGTTCCACAGCCTTCCCAGTCCCCTAATGGGCTTCCTGATCCGCTACCAGGCCATTGCCGTTCCATAACCATCCGCGGGCAAGCTCTCCTCATTCGCCGAAAGCCACGACCGAGGAGCTCTCACATGACCCTGACCATCGTCCTCAACGCCATCCTCGCGGCTGGCGTCATCGTGATGGTCCTCGCGCCGCTGGCGTGGGCGATGCACACCGAACGGGGGGCCGTCCGAGCCGGGTGACGCTCGAGGCTGTCAATGTTCGCGCTTGCGGTGATCAGTGCGTCGATGCGCGTGCCGCGTGCGCCAGACCGAACCGGGTGAGGTCGAGTTGCGGGTGGCCGTCGGTCACCCACTGGGCGACCGCCTCGCCGATCGCCGGGGAATGCTTGAACCCGTGCCCCGAGCAGGCAGAGACGATCAGCACCTCCGCGTGCTCCGGGTGCCGGTCGATGACGAACCGGCTCGCTCGCGTCGATGTGTACAGGCAGGACAGTCCCCGCACTGGCTCTGGGCCGAGCCAGGGGAGCCGGCACTCGATGCAGTGGTGGTACATCGCCGCGGTCTCCGCCGCCGTCGGGGGGTGCTGGTACCCGTCGGGCATGGTCGTCGTCTCGTAGGTCTCGGTGGCGACCTTGATCCCGCCGGAGAGACCGTCCACGGCCGGGAAGCCGTAGAAGCCATCGAAGTGGACGAAGTCACCCCGCTCGCCGCCGAAATCCCACACGAACACGGGCATGCTCCGGAGCTGCTCGTAGCCCTGGCGGATCGGGAACCAGAGCTGGACCTGGCGGTAGATGGCGAACAGATCCCGCCCCTCGGGGAACAGCTCGGGCAACCAGGGACCCGCGCATAGGATCAACTGCCCGCCGGTGTAGCGGGCGCGGTCGGTGACCACGCCCACTCCATGCCGGGAGGCCGACCAGCTAAGGACACGCTCGCGGAGCCGAAGCTCAGCGCCGGCGCGGCGGGCCAGCTCGAGCTGGGCGCGTACCGCGTCCTCGGGCCTCACGAAACCGGCCTCGGGCTCGTAGTAGCCCTCGGTCTGCTCGTCGACCGCGAACATCGGGAAGCGCTCGCGCAGCTCGGCCGGCGAAAGCTCCTCGTGCTCGATCCCGAGCCGACGCGCGAGCTCGCGCGTACCTTCGAAGAACCACGCGCCCGGGCGCGACATGATCAGTCCGCCGGGCTGGGTCAGCAGCCGGGTGCCCGTGTCGGCCTCGATCTCGCGCCAGAGCTCATGTGAACGCCGCACGAGTGGTACGTACTCGGCCCCCTCCCCCACCGCCACCCGAGTCATCCTTGTCTCGCCGTGCGTCGACCCGAGCGGGTGAGGCGGGTCGTACTGGTCGATCCCGATCACCGACGCGCCGCGAGCGGCCAGCTGGGCGCATGTGCCACTTCCCATCGCGCCCAACCCGACGACCAACACGTCCGCTCGCTCAGAGACCGGCATGGCGCGAACGCTACAGCCGGCTGTCCGGACGGAGAACGCTGCGATAGCCGCTGTCGCGAAAGCGTCGTATCACCGACCCGCGTGGGCTCTCTCCCTACTGGTCGGCTCGGGCCGGGGAAGCCGTTGGCACCGAGTCGCCGCAACGCCCGCGCGAACGTTGTCCGGGAGGCGAGTGCCTCCGTTGCCGTACGAACTGTCATCCGTTCTGCTGTTCGAGAAAGGTAGGAGATTCATCGTGATTGCCAACTTCAACGTTCCCCGGCGCATCGGGGTTACCCTGGCGGCCTTCGCCGTGGTGCTGGCTGCCAGCTTCGCCTTCATCGGCGCGGCGAGCCCGGTCGCCTCGGCGTTGCCCTGCTGGACCTGTGGAGGGCCGCCGGTCCCTCCACCGCCGCCGCCGCCCCCGCCTCCCCCCACGCCGACGCTGAGCGTCGATATGGCGCGCCAGACGCCTGATCGCGGCTCACTCCATGTGGTCGGCTGGACGGCGCAGTCGAGTTCGCCGACCACGCCACTGACCGTGCGCATCAGCGTCGACGGCGGCAGCGCGACGAGCGTGACCGCGAACGTGTCACGCCCCGACGTGGCCGCCGCGTTCCCCAGCTACGGGCCGAATCACGGCTATGACGTGACCGTCCCGGCGTCGCCCACCGCGCAGAAGGTCTGCGTCACCGCGGTGCACGTCGGCAGCGGGGTCGACAACACCGTGTGCAAGACCGTCGACTCCGTCGTCGGCTTCAACGCCACCTCGATCGTTTACGACACCGGACAGGCCCAGATCACCGGCACCGAGCTCGACGAGCTTGACAAGGTGACCAACACCAACGACACCACCGTGCAGCAGAGCACCACGATCGGGGGGACGAAGCAGTTGACCGACACCGAGGGGTGGTCTGACACCTACGGGGTGCAGGTCACCGTCGGCACCACGGTTCAGGCCGGGGTCCCGATCTTCGCCAACGGAAGCATCAACGTCTCCGTGCAGGGCTCGGCGTCATTCGTCCACAACGGATCGACGACGACCCAGGTCACCTTCACCTGGCAGCAGCCGGTGCTCGTGCCGCCGAAGTCGGAGGTCGTCGCGTCGGTGGCGGTCAGCCGGACGACGCTGGTCGTGCCGTACACCCTGTACGGCAACGCCGTCTACGCGAGCGGTGCCCAGGCCCCGTATTCGATTAACGGCACGTACACCGGAGTGAACAGCCACGACCTCCAGGTCACGCTGAGCCAGTACAACCTCGACGGGACGCCGGCGGCAGCGCCGATCGCCCAGCCGCGGGCCACGCTGTTGAAGCAGAGCTGACTCTCAACTCGCCGTCGCACTCCAGCCCGGGGCCGCCGAGATGCGGCTCCGGGCTGTCGCGTGAGGGCGTCAGGAGTCGGTCGGATCGAGTTCGTCCGAGCTGGCGGCGACGCGCTGGTCGCGGCTCAGAGGCTCAACCACAGGCGCGGCGACCAGCCGGAGCTGCTCGACCGCTCCCTCCAACCGCGTCCGCCTCTGCTCGGCGGTTTCATTGCCGCCCTGACGGAGCGATCGGAACAGTTGGGCGGCGAATCGCTGCGCGGCCTCCAGAAACGTCCGCGACCTCGGCGCGTCTATCAGCAGCGGCGCGCTGGTCATGAGCATCCCCGCGTATGCGCGCAATTCCTCCGACGCGGCGGCGTGGTCCTCGGCGGATGCCGGGGCTCGCGCCACCGCGTCCGCGGTCCGCGCGGCTTGACCCACGATCACTGCGGTCTGCGCGGCGATGGCAAGCGATTGATTCTTCAGCTGCCGACGCCGCGCCACCCGGTCGACGATCAATACGGTCAGGAGCAGCACCAGCAGGCCTGAGAGAACCGACGAGGTGAAGGAATGCCGCGCCCAGTAGCGGTGGACCGACCCGTCGGCGAGGTCGAGGACCACGAGGACCGCGGTGAGCACCATCACCGATACGGCCCCCGACCAACCACGGTAGCTCCCTGGCATCGGCCGAAGTGACCTACGCGGCGGAGGTCACCGGGTGGAACTCGATCCGATAGACCGGCGTGTCGTCGTGGATCGGGCCGGCGTGCGCGGCCCGCCGGCGCAACGTTTCGCGGTCTGGCTCGCCGGCTTGCCGGACGTCCGCATCGGTGATCGCCGCGAACGGCACGAGCTCGATCGCGTCGACCTCGATCTCACCCAGGCCGACGCGATAGCGGCCGCCCGGCTTGACCTGTGGCCGCGTCCAGAGTCGCACGGTGAGCGTGATGTCCCCCGCCAGGACGTCGTTTCGCAACTCGCGGCTGAACTGCACGACGTGACGCTACCAAGAGGTGTCCGGTGCGGCGCGTTCACGCGTACGCGCGGGCCTGGAGCGCGAACAACTCGGCGTACGCCCCGCCGTCGGCGATCAGCTGCTCGTGTGAGCCGCTCTCCACCACCCTTCCGTGCTCGAGCACGACGATCAGATCGGCTGCGCGCACGGTCGAGAACCGATGCGAGACAAGCAGCGTGATCGTCCCGTGCGCGGCGGCCAGCGCTCGGGCGGCGTCGGCGTAGCGCGCGAACAGCGCCGCCTCGGTCGGTGGGTCGAGACTGGCCGTCGGCTCATCGAGGGCGACGAGCAACGGCGTCTCTCGCATCAGCCCGCGGGCCAGCGCGAGCCGCTGCCACTGACCTCCGGACAGCTCGTGCCCGGCGGTGTAGCGATTGCCCACCGGGGTTTCGAGTCCCTCAGGGAGCTTGGTCTCCAGGCCGTCCGAGCCCGCCCGGGCCAGCGCCGCCCGGACCGCGTCGGGGTTCTCAAGGTGCGCTAGATCGCCGACGCCGACGCTCTCGCGCAGCCTCAGCTGAAAGCGGACGAAGTCCTGGAAGGCCGCGGTCAACCGCCCGCGCCAATCTTCGACGCTCAGCTCGATCAGGTCCACGCCGTCGATCAGCACGCGGCCCGCGGTGGGCCGATACATGCCCGAGAGCAGCTTGACCAGCGTCGTCTTGCCGGCGCCGTTGTGACCGACCAGGGCGATCGTCCGGCCGGCCGGCAGCTCGAGCGAAAGCGGCCCGAGGACGATCTCATCGCTGCCCGGATAAGCGAACTGCAAGCCGTCGAACACGATGCCCGACCGCAAGCGCTCCGGCGGCGAGGTTCGCCGGGACGCCGGTGGGCGTAGCGCACGCTCGTGGTCCTCCAGCCAGAGCAGCTGCCGGGCGGCGGCGAGCGACGTGTTGAACGTGCTGACCGTGTCGGTGGAGCGCGAGATCTGGGTCTGGGCCCGGCGGATCAGGCTCACCGCCATCACGACCTGACCGGGAGTCACGTGCCCGTGGGCGGCGCGGAGCACGAGCACGACGATCGCCGCCACGACGCCGGCCGCGAAGACGACCCAGCCTGCCCCCTCGCAGGCGGCGCTCATCAGCGCGGCACGCACCGTCCGCCCCCGGACCCGCTCGGCAAGCTCCCCGTGGCGGGCCGCGAGCGCCGCGGTGATGCCGTAGGTGCGAAGCTCGCGCGCCTCGGTGGCGCTGGTGACCAGCGCGAACAGCTCGTCCAGGAGCCGCCGGTCACCGGCCAGGGCGGTCTCGGCGCGCTGCTGCACGCGGCCGGCGACCCGGTCCGAGAGCGCGGGGGCGATGGCCAGCAGCGGGACCACGAGCACCGGCGGGTAGACGGTCGCCAGGAGCGCGACGATCGCCACGGCGCGGGCCGTCTGGCCGGCCAGGCCGATGAGCTGCCGTGGAGCGCCGCCCAGCGTGCGCCGGTTGGAGGTCAGTTGCTCGAGCCGGGCCAGCAGCTCGGGTCGCTCGAAGTGCTCGAGCGTGGGCAGCGTCGCCGCCAGCCGCGCGATCCGTACGCCGAGCGCCAGCGACGTGCGGTCGGTGAGCAGCGAACCCTCGGTGGCCGAGATCAGCGCCAGGACCCAGCTCAGCGTGAACAGGCCGGCGACCAGCGCCGCTCCCAGCGCTATCCGACCAGCCTTGCCCGCGATCGCGCCGTCGATCATCACGCGAAAGCCGATCGTGTAGGTGACCGACGCGCCGGCCGCGAGCAGGCTCATGACCAAGCACGCGACCCCGGTCCACGGCGCCGCGCGGAAGCCGGTGCCGACGAGCACCCCGGCGAGCCGCCGCCAGCGGGCGATCACCCCCCGTCGGCCTTTCCGGCGGCGGGTGCGTCCGCGAAGCGCGCAGCCTGAACGCGGAACATGTCGGCGTAGGTTCCGCCGGCGGCGAGCAGCTCGTCGTGGCTCCCGAGCTCGGTGATCCGGCCTCCATCGAGCACGGCGATCCGATGCGCCCGGCGCACGCTGCCGAAGCGATGGGAGATCACGACAGTGGTCACGCCGGAGGTCAACTCGAGGAAGCGGTCGTAGAACCCCGCCTCGGCACGCACGTCCAGCTGAGCGGTCGGCTCGTCGAGCACCAGCACCCGGGCACCGGCGTCGACGGCATACAGGGCACGCGCCAGGGCGATCCTCTGCCACTGGCCGCCGGACAGGCCGACGCCGCCATCGTAGTGCGGCGAGAGGATCGTCTCCCACCCGCGCGGCAGCCTGTCGATCACCTCCGCGGCGCCGGCGCGCTCCGCGGCTCGGACCAGGCGCGCGCGATCGGGCGGCCCGTCGGCGAACAGGCCCACATTCTCGGCAGCGCTGAACGGAAAGCGCGCGAAGTCCTGGTAGACGACCGCGACCTGGCGCTGCCACTCGCGCGCGCTCAGGCGACCAAGCGGAACGCCGTCGACGGTGATGAGTCCGCCGCTCGGCTCGCGCATGCGCGCGAGCAGCGTGACCAGGGTGGTCTTGCCCGCGCCGTTGACGCCGACCAGCCCTAGGGACTCGCCGAAGGCCAGCTCGAGCTCGAGGTCGACCAAGACAGGACCGCCCGCGCCGGAGTACGCGAAGCTGACCCGTTCGAAGCGTATGGACCGGTGGGGCAACCCGGCCACGGAAACCGTTGAAAGCCCGCCGGCGGCAGACTCGGCTGTCTGAGTGCCCTCTCGCAATGCGCCGGTGAGCGCGTCCAGGTCCGGAAGCGACGCCAGCATCTGCGCGAGGCTGATGTCGGCCATCGTGATCGACCCGACCAGCATGCTCGCCGGCAGCATCGGCAGCATGGTGGCCAGCGTCCGGAGCGAGATCTCG
>JAFAWR010000213.1 GCA_019241635.1 Solirubrobacterales bacterium | reverse complement strand
CTCGTGCCGCTCGACCCAGTCCCCGAACTCGCGCGCCTCCATGGCGTCATCGAAGATGAACACCGGCGCGCGCTGCATGCTGTCCTCGACCACGGTCGTCTTGACCCCCCCGCATTCGGCGAGTACGCGCATCCCGCGGTTGTAGCTGGCGACCAGCGACCCCTCGGTGGTGGCCAGCGGCACGTAGAAGTCTCCTTGAGCGTGCTCGCCGTTAACCCGCAGCGGACCCGCCACGCCGATCGGCACCTGAGCGACGCCGGAGAAGTTCTCGATGTTGCCGGGCAGGACGCCCGGGTCCAGCGAGAACGAGCCGACGTGCTCAAGGCTGGCTCCGGTCTGCTCGCGCAGGAACTCGCGGCGGCGCGCCGCCATCTCGGGTGTGTAGTCGGCCGCCCGGTCGCGCGGCACGCGCGGCGAGAGCGGTGCGGGCGAGCGATCGTCTCCGTTGGCGCGCGTCAGGCGCGCGGGGTTAGCGCTCGTGGACATGCCCAAGGAACGCCTGGGGTGTGCTCTTCCTTTCGGTCGCGAGTTGTGAAAGCCTCCGGGGGGGAGGTACGTTCATTGAGCGAGATGAGTAGGGAAACCGCCTTTTGGCATCCGTACGCGGACATGGGCTCGGTCCGCCGGTCCGAGCACGTCATGGAGCGCGCCGAGGATGTGTGGGTCTGGGACACCGACGGGAACCGGTACCTCGATGGAACCGGAGGCCTCTGGTACGCGAACGTGGGCCACGGCCGACCCGAGATCCGCGCCGCCGTCGCCGCTCAGATGGAGCGCATGGAGGCATGCTCTGCGTTCTTCGATCTGGCCAACCCGCCGGCGCTCGAGCTGGCCGACGCGCTAGCCGATCGTGCTCCGATGCCGGCCAAGGTGTTCCTCAGCTCCGGCGGTAGCGACGGAATCGACACCGCGGCCAAATTGGCGCGACGGTACTGGTGGGAGATCGGCCAGCCTGACCGCAACGTCCTGATCAGCCGCACGGCCGCCTACCACGGCACGCACGGGTTCGGAACCGCGCTCGGCGGCATCCCCTCGAACCAGCAGGGCTTCGGCCCGCTGGCCGAAACCGTCCAGGTCCGGCACGACTCGCTGCAGGAGATGGAGGAGGCGATCGAGCGGATCGGCCCGGAGCGAGTGGCCGCCGTGTTCATGGAGCCCGTGATCGGGGCCGGCGGCGTCTATCCGCCCGCGCCCGGCTACATCGAGGGCCTCGCCGAGCTATGCCGGCGAACCGGGGTCCTGCTCGTGATCGATGCGGTGATCTGCGCGTTCGGGCGCCTGGGCACCTGGTTTGGCGTCGAGCGCTGGAACATCCAGCCGGACATGATCGTGTTCGCCAAGGGCGTGACCAGCGGCTATCTCCCGCTCGGCGGGGTGATGATCTCCGAACAGATTGACGAGCCGTTCTGGGGCGAGCCGGGCGGACCGATCTTCAGGCACGGCTCCACTTACGCCGGACACCCCACGTGCTGCGCGGCCGCGCTCGCCAACATCGCGCTGCTTGAGCGCGACAACCTGCTCGAGCGCGGCCGCGAACAGGAAGGAGCGCTGCTCGATGCCCTTGCGCCGCTGGCCGCGAACCCGCTCGTCTCCGAGGTGCGGGGCGGTGTGGGGACGATGGCCGCGGTCCAGCTGACTCCCGAGGTGTGCCAGCGGCGTGCGCGGGTCACCGCCGCATTGGCCCTGCGCGTGCGGGCGGAGGGCGTGTTCGTGCGCCCGGGGGGTACCGCGATCGCGATCTCCCCGCCGCTCACGGCAACTCCCGAGCACTTCAAGATGATCGCGGACGCGATCGAGCATGGCCTGACCGCGCTGTGCGAGGAGGACTCCCTCCTCGCGGTCGCGTAGGCGCTCCGAGCCGGCCCGGCCGCGGCGCTCCTACTCGGCCCTTCCGACCGCGGGCAGGATCGCCTCGATCAGGTGCGGGCCCGGATCGGCGATCGCCGCCTGGAGTGCGCCGGTGAGCTCCTCCGCCGTCTCGACCCGCTGCGAGGCGACCCCGTACCCGGTGCCCAGCTCCACGAAGTCGACGTCCGGGCCGCCCAGCGTAAGCAGCGCTCGAGCCTTGGGACCGACGCTCGGCTCATCCAGGCGCCCGAGCTCGGCATCCAGGATCCCGTAGCCACGGTTGTTGAAAATCACCACGGTGACGTCGAGCTGCTCGCGGGCCATCGTCCACAGTGACTGGATCGTGTATTGAGCCGAGCCGTCCGCCTCCAAGGCGAGGACGGGGCGCTCGGGACAGGCGATCGCCGCGCCGACCGCGACCGGCAGCCCCTGCCCGATGGCACCGCCGGTCAAGGTAAGCCAGTCGTGCCTGGGTCCCCCCGCGGTGCTGGCCGGCAGGGCCACCGCAGAGGTGATCGCCTCGTCGGAGATGATCGCCCCTTCGGGGAGGATCGCGCCGATCGCCTGGCAGGCTTTCTGGGCGGTCAGCGGTCCTTCAGGCGGCTCGGGCCGCGAAGCGCTCTGGAGCGCCGGCTCGGCGGCGGCGGCGCCGAGTGCTTCGACCAACGCCTCGAGACTCCGCAGCACATCGGAGCTGGGCGGCGAGAGCTCTCGCACCTGGCATCCCGGGGGGGCCAGCGAACTCGGCGCGCCCGGATAGGCGAACCAGGAGACCGGCGGCTTGGCGTCGACCAGGACCAGTTGCTCGAGGCCGTCGAGCTGCTTGGCCGCGAGCTCGGGCCAGTAGGCGAGCCGCTCCACCGCGGGCAGGCCGGCCCCGCGCTCCAGACGCGGCGTGCTCCGCTCGGCGAACAGCCGGGCGCCGGTGGCCGCCGAGATCCGCGCCGCGGCCATCAAGCCCCGGCCGTGGAGCGCCCGCCCGCCGAGCAGGATCCCGGTTCGGCCGCCCCGGCGTAGGGTGCCGGCGACGGCCTCGATGGCCTCGGGGGACGCTGGGGGCGGATCGGGCTGCTGGGGCGGCGCGAGCGGCTCGGCACCCTCCCGCCAGGAGACGTCGGCGGGCACGATCAGCGTCGCCACCTGTCCCGGCGGGCCGGTGGCGGCGGCGACCGCGTCGACCGCGTCGCGGGCGAGCTCCTGGGCGCTCCGGGAGGTCCGGACCCACGAGGAGACGTTGTGCGCGACCGTCTCGATGTCCGACTGAAGGGGCGGGTCATACCCGGCGTGGAAGGTGGCGTGATCGCCGACGATGCTGACCACGGGGACCTTGGCGCGCCGGGCGTTGTGGAGGTTTGCCACCCCGTAGCCGAGCCCCGGGCCAAGGTGCAGGAGCGTCGCGGCGGGGCGGCCGGCCATCCGCGCGTAGCCATCGGCGGCCCCGGTCGCCACACCTTCGAACAGGGTCAGCACCGCCCGCATCTCGGGCACCGAGTCCAGCGCGGCGACGAGGTGGATCTCCGAGGTGCCGGGGTTCGTGAAGCACGTGTCGACGCCGGCATCGGCGAGCGTGCGGATGAGTGCATGGGCGCCGTTGGGCACTGAGGGCTCGCCAGACTAGCGCAGCTCAGCCGATTGGTCGGTCGCTTGGAGGCTCTAGCGGTGGGATGACTGGTCGGTCGGGCTTGCCGAGAACTTCGGAACCGCGGCAGCAACCGTCGCCGCCACCAGGGCGAGCGAACCGACGAGCCGCCGCCTTGGCATGGTCCGACGGGTACCAGCCGGGATGATGTGCCGAAGTTCGTAGCCGAGCAGGTGCTGGTAATGCTGTACGTTGCTCGCGAAGCCCAGTGCCCCGAACGGTCCTCCGCCGTCGGCCAACAGGCATCGCACCCGCCGGCTGATCAGAGTGCGAACGAGGTGGTCGTGAAGCGCCCACCGCGCCTCATGGCTCGTGGCGACGGCGTATTTGATGAGACACACCACGTCGTCGATGACGACCGCCGCCATTGCCAGAGGCCACCCATCCTCATCGCGCGCGACGGCGACCGTAACCTCTGACCGTGCAAGGCCCGTGCGGACCTCTTCGAGTCGGGCGTGCAGCTCCGAGTCGGTCCAGGAGCCGCATTGGAGGCCCCAGACATGTCGCGTGTCATCGATCGCGCGTCGCCAGTCGCTTACGACCTCGCACCGGATGCCGGCAGCACCTGCCCTCCGGAGATTCGTCCTCAGTGCTTGGCGACGGCGCCCGCGCAGATAGTCCGCGTGGTCCTGGGGGAGGAGTAGTACCCCTCGGCAAAACCGAGTCCTGGGCAGCGCGCCCAATGACCGCTGGTTGAAGTACGCCTCAAGAGCCCGTCCGGCCGACGATCCCGACAGCAGCACGTACTCCGGCGGTGTCTTGAGCAGGAGCACAATCAGTGCAGCGACGTCCCGAGGCCGCCGTACCGCCGCTCCGATCAGACCGGTTATCGGCCGCCTGAGTGGCAGGCTGCTAGCCGCCGAAACCCATGCGCCGCCGTACCGGATTCGGCCGTCCGACTTCAGCTTCGCCGCTGCGATCTCGCCTTCGGAATTGCGGAGGACGGCGGTGAAGCGCCGCATTACACCTCGTTTGTTAGGTAGCAACCTAACCTAACAACGAAGCCTGGCCTTGCGGCTTTCATCGATTCACAAGCGTTTCTCATCAGACGTAATTGAGCGCCACCGCAAGCCCCGCGGAAGCGATCAGGTTCAGCGGCCGTTGATAGGTCGCAGAACTCATCACGCAAGAAAACGCTGAAGGGGCAGACTTTTGCACGCACTAGCCAGGCGGAGGCGGGGGGGCGCCGTGCGCTTCGTCGCACTCGACAAGCAGCACGGACACATCGAAGCGGAATTGACCGAGGCATTCGCGCGTCTGCTGAAGACGAGCGCGTACACGCTCGGCACGGAGGTTGAGCAGTTCGAGGCGGAGTTCGCCGAGTACTGCGAGAGCGCCGAGTGCGTCGGGGTCTCCTCGGGCACCTCGGCCCTGTCGCTCGTGCTCCGCGCCGCCGGCATCGGCCCGGGCGACGAGGTGATCGTCCCGGCCCACACGTTCATCGCTTCGGCGCTCGGCGCCGTGCATGCCGGGGCCACGCCGGTCCTGTGCGAGGTCGACGAGGCCACCGGTCTGATCGATCCTGAGGCCGCTCGGGCGGCGATCACGCCGCGCACGGCGGCGATCGTCGCGGTCCATCTGTACGGCCAGATGTGCGACATGGACCCGCTCACCGAGATCGCGAAGGCCCACAGCCTGTTCGTGCTCGAGGATGCCGCCCAGGCGCACGGCGCGCTCTACAAGGGCCGCCGGGCGGGCTCGCTCGGCGACGCCGCGGCGTTCTCGTTCTACCCCAGCAAGAATCTGGGCGCGCTCGGCGACGGCGGGGCGGTCTGCACCGCCGATGAGACCCTGGCCGCGCGGCTGCGCCGGCTGCGCAACCTCGGCCAGCGGGTCAAGGGCGAGCACGTCGAGCTCGGCTACAACGAGCGGCTCGACGGCCTCCAGGCCGCACTGCTGCGGGTCAAGCTCCCGCACCTCGACGCCTGGAACGAGGCGCGGCGCGTCCGGGCCGAGCGCTACCAGGAGCTGCTCTCGGACGAGATCACCCTGCTCACCGAGCGGCCCGACGGCCGCTGCGTCTATCACCTCATGCCGGCCCGGTTCGCCGACCGCGATGCGGTGGCAACCGCGTTGCGGGCCCAGGGGATCGAGACCGGCATCCACTACGCGCCGGCCATGGACGCACACCCGGCGCTCGAGGGCATTGCCACCGTCACGGGCGACATCCGGGCCGCGCGGGACTGGGCGGCCGAGGAGCTGTCGCTGCCGATGCATCCGGATCTGACCGACGACGAGGTGGAGTTTGTAGCCGAGGCCGTGATCGAAGCGGTCACCGAGACAGCGAGTGCAGGAGGGGGCCGATGCTGAAGCCGACCATCCAGATCAACGCGGACGAGCGCGCGCCCGCGCCCCCGGTGGGGGTGGCGGTCGTGGGCCTCGGATACTGGGGGCCAAACCTGCTGCGCGTGCTCGGCGACAACCTCGACGCCGAGGTCCGGTGGATCTGCGACCTCGACCCGGAGCGCCTGGGCAAGTACCGCCGGCGTCACCCCGGCGCGCGCGTGACCACGAAGATCGACCGCGTGCTCGACGACCCCTCCGTCGACGCCGTGATCATCGCCACTCCCGTGCACACGCACTTCGACCTGGCCGCGCGGGCGCTCGAGGCGGGCAAGCACGTGTTCGTCGAGAAGCCGCTGGCTCACTCCAGCGAGCTGGCCGACGAGCTCGTCGACATCGCCGCCGCCCGGGAGCGGATCGTCATGTGCGGTCACACCTTCCTCTACAGCCCGCCGGTCCGCGCGATCAAGCGAATGATCAGCGAGGGCAAGCTCGGCGACATCTACTTCATCTCCTCGAGCCGCGTGAACCTGGGGCTGCACCAGCGTGACGTGAGCGTGATCTGGGATCTCGGCCCCCACGACTTCTCGATCCTGCTCTACTGGCTCAGCGAGATGCCGACGAGCGTCCGCGCGATCGGTCGCGACTCGATCGTGAAGGGAATCCCCGATGTCGCCTTCGTGACCATGACGTTCGCCTCCGGGATCATCGCCAACGTGGAGCTCAGCTGGCTGGCGCCGAGCAAGCTCCGCCGCACCGTGCTGGTCGGCTCGGAGCGGATGGCGATCTACGACGACGGGGCGCCCGAGCCCGTCCGGCTGTTCGACCAGGGCGTCGTCTACCGCGACCCCGAGACGTTCGGCGAGTACCACCTGTCCTACCGCAGCGGCGACGTGGTCTCGCCCAAGATCGAGACCTACGAGCCGCTCGGACTCGAGCTGGCCGACTTCGTTGGGGCGATCCGCGCCGAGGAGAAGATGGAGTACCACACCGCGATCGCCCGCAGCGTGGTTCGCCTGGTCGACGCCGCGGATCAGTCCCTGCGCGAGGGCGGCCGCGAGATCGCGGTTAAGCAGGACCTGAGCCAGAGCCAGTTCGCTGCGGCGCGGGGCCTGGCGGTGCAGTGATGTCCGAGCCGCGCCACGAGCCGCCGTTCATCCACTCCCATGCGCTCGTGGAGTCGGAGACCATCGGACCCGGCACGCGTGTCTGGGCCTTCGCCCACGTGCTCAAGGGCGCGGTCATTGGGGCCGATTGCAACATCTGCGACCACTCCTACATCGACCAGGACGTGGTCATCGGCGATCGGGTTACGATCAAAGGCCAGGTGGCCATCGTCGATGGAATGACGCTCGAGGACGACGTGTTCGTAGGTCCGAACGCGACGTTCATGAACGACCGATTCCCGCGCAGCCGCCACACCTCGTGGCAGTGCGAGCGGATGATCATCGGCCGGGGTGCGAGCATCGGGTCGGGTGCAACCGTTCTTCCGGGCGTCAACATCGGCGAGGGCGCAATGGTCGGGGCCGGGGCCGTCGTGACTAAGGACGTCCCGCCCTACACCGTAGTGGTCGGAAATCCCGCGCGTGTCATCCGAGAGGTGACCGACTCCGAGCGCGTCCCCGAGCTGGTCTCCGAGCAGAACGGCGCGGTGCGGAAGCCGATCACCGCGTCCTAGCGGGTCCTTTCCGCCACACGTGGAATCTCGCCACATTTGCTTCGACTCAGCGCTTGCGCCGGATCATCGCACGTCGTTGCCACGTCCGAGGCGCGATCCGGCGGCGAGAGATTTTGCAGCGGTTTGAAAGATAACCGCCGCACGATTCGTTCAGTAGGCAGGAAATAGGAACGATGGGGGTCTTGCCGCCGTGCTACGTATCGCCATAGTCGGATTGGGGCCGTGGGGCGTCTGTGCTCTCGAGCGCGTCGTCACGACTGCACGCCAGGAGCTTCGCCCGGGCGTCGACGTCGCCGTTCACGTGATCGAGCCCGGAACGCCGGGCTCGGGCGTCTACGACGTCAACCAGCCCGACTACCTACTGCTCAACAACCCGTGCGGGGAGCTCTCGCTTTACCCGTTCGAGATCGAGTCCGACCAGCCGAGCTACGCCATCGGGTTGTACGACTGGGCCGTAGGGCGCGGCTACCGCTGGGTGGGCGACCGCTGTGCGATCGATCCGACCGGTCAGCCGATTGAGCGCCACCACTTCCTTCCCCGCCGACTGATGGGCGAGTACCTCCAGTGGTTTTACCGGGCGCTCGTCTCAGCTGCGCCCCGCGGCCTCCACATCGTCCACCATCCGACTGCTGCGGTTGACCTGATCGCGCGTGGCAATGGCACCGAGCAAGTACGTCTGGCCAACGGCGGAACCGTGGTCGTCGATCATGTGATCGTCACCTCTGGCCATACCGCCAACGAGCAGACCGATGGGGGCCGGCGGGTTCTCAACCCGTATCCGGTCGGGTCCTACGTCGACTCCCTTCCAAATGACTCAACGGTCGCCATTGCGGGAATGGGATTGGTGGCGGTCGACGTTCTCACCGCGCTGACGATCGGGAGGGGCGGGCAGTTCCGCGAGACCGGCGACGGTCTCCAGTACCGGCCGAGCGGTCGCGAGCCGAACCTCCAGCTGTTCTGCCGCAGCGGCCTGCCGTTCACGGCCAAGTCGGTCACCGGGAAGGACCGCAGCGACGTCTACAAGCCGATCATCTGCACCGATGAAGCACTCCAGGCGCTGAGCGGCCGCTCGCACGCCCGCCGGCGGCTGGTCGACCTGCGCAGCGAGCTGCTGCCGCTCATGTTCGGCGAGATGTCGGCGCGCTACTACGCACAGCTTGCCTTCCAGGCCTCGGGCTCCCGCGCTGACGGCGCGGCCGTGCGCGAGCAGCTCCGCACCGCCTGGAACGAGCGCCGCTTCGACGAGGCGCTCGGGCAGCTGTCCGCCCGGTTCGGGAGCTTCGACGCCGAGGGCCTGTTCTTCGGCCACCAGCCCAAGTACCGCAACAGCGACGACTACGAGCAGTTCGTGTACGACTCGCTGGCCGACGACCTCCGCGAGGCGGAAGTGCCCGACGGAGCGAGCCCGGTGAAGTCGGCGGGTCAGGTGTTCCGGATCTTCCGTGACCGGATGCGGACCGTGGTCGAGCAGGGCGGCCTGTCGCTCGACTCCTATCTGGACTTCAACGCGGACGTGTGCAGTCGGATCCATCGCCTCGTCGCCGGTCCTCCCGCGCTCCGCACGCGGCAGGTGCTCGCGCTGATGGACGCGGGGATCGTGCGGATGCCCTACGGCCCCGCCCCGGCTCAGGGCCTGGCCCCAAGCGGCGGCGATCAGGCAGCGGCGCGCACTCGCATCTCGTCGACCGGGTTTGCCACGCCGTACGGGCAGGACGTCGACTACGTCATCCGCGGGCACCTCGAGGAGCCGCGGATTGCCGGCTCGGCCTCGCAGCTGCTCACCCAGCTCTACGACCGCGGCCGAGTCAGCCAGTTCCGCTACGGCGAGGTGGCCGTCGGAAGCGTTGATTTGACCGCCGACTCCCATCCCATCGACATCGAGGGCCGGCCCCAGGAGCGCATCTCGATGTTCGGCGTGCTCACCGAGGGCGTCCGGCACTTCACGGCATACATCCCGTCACCGCGCAGCCGCATGCGGGCCGTCGAGGATATCGGCGCCTGCGTGGCGGACGTCCTGGCCGACGCCTGCATGAGCGAGCAGCAGCTGGTGGCGTAGGCGCGCCCACCAGCGCGGACCTATTGGGATAGACATGGCGCTTCTCGACCGACCCAGCGAGCTCCACCCGATCACCGTCGGACTGGTCAACAACATGCCGGACGCCGCGTTCCTCGAGACCGAGAACCAGTTTCGCGGGGCGGCCATCGGCAGCCACGGCGACGGGATCAGGTTCGAGCTCTACACGATCAAGGAAGTTCCCCGCTCGGAGAAGGTCGCCACGCTGATCGAGGAGCGCTACCGGGGGCTCGACGAGCTGTGGACGCGACCGCCTGATGCCCTGATCGTCACCGGAACCGAGCCGACCCAGGCGCAGCTGCGCTTCGAGCCGTCCTGGCCCTACCTGGCCCGGCTGCTCGAGTGGGCCTCCGACCACGTCCCGACGACGCTGCTCTCGTGCCTGACCTCGCACGCGAGCGTGCTGCTGTTCGACGGCATCGAGCGCGAGCCGCGGCCGGCCAAGTGCAGCGGCGTGTTCGCCGGCACCGTCGAGGATCCGTCCGATCCGCTGGCCGCCGGGCTCCCCGATCGGGTCCCCGTCCCGCACTCGCGACTGAATGAGGTGCCCGAGGCGGCGCTCATCGCTGCCGGCTACCGCATCGTGGTCGGCGGCGGCTGCACCGGCGCCGGCTGGTCGGTGGCCGCGCGGGAGCAGGGCCACGGACTGTTCGTCCTCTGCCAGGGCCATCCGGAGTACGGCACGCTCAGCCTGCTCCGCGAGTACCGCCGCGACGTGCGCCGGTGCCTGTTCGGCCGCGGCGCCGTCCCGTATCCTCGGCTGCCCGATGGCTATCTTGGCGAGGAGGCGGTGGGCATATTGAATGAGTTCGAGCGTCGCGCCCACGCGGTGGACATGGACCCCCGCGAGCTCTGGCCGGCCTTCCCGTTCGACGAGGTGGCGGCGACGGTCGAGAACACCTGGGCGTCGGCGTCGGCCACCCTGTACGCGAACTGGCTGCAGCTGGCGCGCGTCGCATCCCACGCTCGGGCGCACGACGTGATGCTGCGCCGCGCCGCGGCGTGAGCCGCCCGGGCTCCGCGGCCTGATCTACCCCATGCACGACGAGACGCTTGCCATCCACGGCAGCTACACGCCGGACTCCACGCGCGCGGTCGCCGTTCCGATCTACCAGACGGTGGCCCACGAGTTCACCGACGCCGATCACGCGGGGGCGATCATGGACCTCGAGACCCCCGGCTTTCACTACAACCGGATCAACAATCCGACCGTCGACGTGCTCGAGCAGCGGCTCACCGCGCTCGAGGGCGGCGTCGGGGCGATGGCGGTCAGCTCGGGTTCGGCGGCGGTCAGCATGTCGGTGCTCAACCTGCTGAGCGCCGGTGACAACCTCGTCTCGGTGCCGCAGCTCTACGGCGCGACGTACACCTACTTCGCCCATGTGCTGCCCCGCCTCGGGGTCGAGGTCCGCTTCGCCGCCGACGACCGGCCGGACTCGATCGCCGCGCGGATCGACGAGCGGACCAAGGCAGTGTTCTGCGAAACCGTCGGCAATCCGGCCGGCAACGTGATCGATCTGACCGCCGTGGCCGAGGTAGCCCATGCGCGTGGCGTTCCGGTCATCGCGGACAACACGGTGGCCACGCCGTTCATGCTCAAGCCGTTTCGCCACGGCGCCGACGTGGTCATCCATTCGCTGACCAAGTTCATCGGCGGCCACGGCACCACGCTCGGCGGCATCATCATCGACGGCGGGACGTTCCCGTGGGCCGATCATCCCGATCGGTTCAAGCTGATGGTCGAGCCCGAGCCCGCCTTCCACGGCGTCCGCTACGCGATCGAT
The DNA here is from genome assembly GCA_019241635.1 of Solirubrobacterales bacterium. Lineage (GTDB taxonomy): Bacteria > Actinomycetota > Thermoleophilia > Solirubrobacterales > Solirubrobacteraceae > Palsa-465. Next base: position 8,507 of record JAFAWR010000213.1, on the reverse strand, counting down.
TTCGCCGACACCGCCTACGTCACCCGCTGCCGGACGATCGGGCTGCGCAACACGGGCGCGTCACTGTCCCCGTTCAACGCGTTCCTGCTTCTCCAGGGACTCGAGACGCTGGCCGTTCGCCTGCCCCGCCACGAGGCGAACACCCGCGCGGTGGCGTCGTTCTTGGCCTCAGACCCCCGCGTGAGCTCGGTCAGCTTCCTCGGCTTCGCCGACAACCCGTATCACGAGCTGGGTCGCCGCTACCTGGGCGACCGGGTCCCGTCGATCATGACCTTCACCGTCCACGGTGGGCGGGACGCGGGGATCGCGGTGTTCAACCAGGTCAAGCTGTTCAAGCGCCTGCTGAACATGGGCGACGCCAAGTCGCTGATCACCCATCCGGCCTCGACGACCCACCGTCAGCTCACCCCCGATGACCTCAAGCTGGCCGGGATCACGCCCGACATGGTCCGCCTGTCGGTCGGGCTCGAGCATCCCGATGACCTGATCGAGGATCTCGACCAGGCCCTGGCCGTGGCCGCGGCCGGCTGAACGGCGCTCGCGGTTGGTTACGCGACGCCGGCGGTGCTCCCCCCGGCGCCGGCGGTTGGCCGGTTAGGCGGCGACCAGCTCGCGCGCCGGCTCACGACGACGCACCGGCGCCCGGGTGGAGGGCGTCGAGTCGAGCAGCTGGAGCTCGCGCTGGAGCGTGCGGCGCCCGCGATGGTGCAGGCCGTGGATCGAGCTCTCGCTGCGGCCCATGCGGTCGGCGATCTCGGCGGGGGTCAGCCCGACGATGTGCCGGAGCACGACCACCTCGCGCTGCTCGTCGGGCAGCGCCGCCAGAGCGGCCCTGACCGTCTCGCCGCGATCCAGGTCCATTCCCGACGGGGAGGCCGGATCGATCACGGTGTCGGTCGGCGTCACGCGGTTGGCGCGAAGATGATCGATGGCCACGTTGCGGGCCAGCCGGATCAGCCAGGCGAAGAACGGGACTCCGCGGTCGTCGTACTTGACCAGCGAGGTCATCAGCTTGGCGAACACGTGCTGGGTGACGTCCTCGGCCTCGTGGTCGTCGCGCACGATCGACCGGACGTAGCCGTAGATGTTCTGCGAGTACGTGATGTAGAGGAACCGAAGCGCCTCGTGATCGCCCTCCTTCGCCCGAGCCACAGCCAAGCTCGTCTTCTCGCGCGTCTCCGGCGCGTCGTCGAGGGTCGCTCGCGTCCTGAACCCAACCGTCCCCCGTGCTCCGGCCAACGTTTCCTTGATCACCGTTCTGCCCTTCTCGAACGGAACGCGGACACGCGATCCTGGCCGCGATCGATTGCTCGACGCCGGCGCGTGCCCCCGTTCACTTTGCCCCTCCGAGAGCGATCCCCGCCGCTCGGATTTCTCTGGGAGAAGTCTGGAGCCCGGCTCCCCGCCGGTCAATGAACGGACCGACCCATTGCCGCGTTCAAGGCTTTGAACGCGACCGATGGCTCGCGAACCCTACTTATTTCTCCCAAACCCTAAAGTCGCGACTTAATACTGCCGACAGAAAGTCTGTGGATCGCCGCCCGTTTATCGGCTATGATCAGCTTCAGCGAGGGATTCGCGACGGAAGCCTTGGGGGCTACATGGGGCGAAGTAACGCGGAGCCTGGGGCGCGGCTTGGCGCTGCGGGCAGCACGCGGTCGGTGAACAATCGAAGGGGCGATAGGGAACGCGCGCTCGGCGCGCTGTCCAGCCTGACCATCGTCGCCGTGAGCGCGCTCGCCCTGGCCGTGCCGGTCATGCTCCGGTCCGCCGAGGTGAACGCTCCGACGCTCCGCGCCGCGCTCGAGATGATGATGACGCTGTTCGCGCTGGCCGGCGCGTGGCTCCTGCGGGCCCAGTTCACGTCCTCGCGGCGACTTCGCGACCTCCAGCTTCTCACCGCGGTCCTCCTGCTCGGGCTGATCAACCTCGGCGCCGGAGCGCTGCCGTCCGCCTTCGACTCGCACGCCGGCGCGTACTTCGCCGCCGCCCACCTCTGGGGCCGGCTGTTCGTCGCCGCGATGTTCGCCGCCGCCGCGGCCATGCCGGCCGACTGGGTCGTGGCCCGCCGCCGCCATACGCCGGCGATCATCGCCGGGCTCAGCGTGGCCGGCCTCGCGGTCACCGGGCTTGGCGGCCTGGTCGGGGTCAACCGTACGCGGGGCGGGATGCTCGCGGTGACCAGCGGACCCGCGGTCCTGACCGTGCTCGTCGTCATCGCCACCGCGCTGTTCGTCTACGCGGCCTTCAGATTCGCCCTGCGCCGGCGCGAGCAGCGCGATCGCGTCGCGGGTGTGATGGGGCTCGGCGTGATTCTGCTCGCCGGGGCCAGCTTCTCGAACCTGCTCACCGGCGCGCTCGACCCGGGTCGGATCGGCGCCGGCGAGGTTCTGCGCACGCTGGCCTACGCGCTGATCCTCGCCGCAGCGGTGATCCGCGAACGGCAGGTCCACGCCACGATCTCGAAGGCCACGGCCCTCGCCGAGCGCCGGCGGGTGGCCCGCGACCTGCACGATGGCATCGCCCAGGATCTCGCCTTCATCGCCGCCCACGGACCCCGCTTCGTCGAGGAGCTCGGCGACGATCACCCGGTGGTGATCGCCGCGAGGCGCGCGCTGGCCATCTCCCGCTCCCATATCTCCGAGCTCTCCGATCCGGGCGGTGCGACCGCTCACGAATCGCTCGAGGCCGTCGCTCGCGAGCTCGGCGAGCGGTTCGACATCTCGGTCGCGGTCAACGCCCAGCTCGCGCACGACCTCGAGCCGAATGAACGTGAGCACGTGACCCGGATCGCCCGCGAGGCCATCGCCAACGCGGCGCGCCATGGCGGCGCCCGCAACGTGATCGTCTCGCTGAGTCACACCGAGACCGGCATGGCGCTGCGTGTGGTCGACGACGGCCGCGGCATCGCCGGCGCCGATCTGCTTCCGGCCCCCGAGGGCTTTGGCCTTCGCAGCATGCGCGAGCGCGCCGCCGCGCTCGGCGGGCAGCTAAATGTCCGCCAGCCGCGCATGGGTGGGACGGAGCTCGAGGTCGTCCTACCTTGACGGACCGCATGCGGCTGCTGATCGCCGATAGAGCGCCGACCCGGGTCGGCATCCGGATGGCTCTGAACGGGTCGGTCGAGGTGTGTGCCGAGGCCGACGACGCCGAGCACGCGATCCGGGCGGCCAAGCGCGAGCAACCCGATCTCTGCCTGATCTCCGACCACATCGCCGGCGACGGGCTGGCCGCGATCCGGGGGGTCACCCGGGCCGCGCCGGGCTGTGCCGTCGTGGTACTCGCTCAGGCTCACGACGCCGACTACCTGCTGGAGTGCGTGCGCGCCGGCGCGGTCGGCTACGTGCCGGGGGCGCTCGACGCCGAGCGGCTGAACCGGGTGGTCAAGGCCGCGGCGAACAACGAGGCGGTCGTGCCCCGGTCGATGGTCCTCGAGCTCGTGCTCGAGCTCCGGGGCGGCGGGACCGGCGCCGATGCGCTCACTTCGCGCGAGTCGCAGGTGCTGGGGATGCTGCGCCGCGGCCACCGAACCTCCGAGATCGCCGATCGGCTCGCGATCGCCCCGGTGACGGTCCGCCGGCACATCTCCGAGCTGGTCCGCAAGCTCGGGGTGGAGAATCGCGCGGCGCTGACCGCAGTCGCCCCACCGGCCGCGGACCGCGCGGCCGATGGTGGCGTGCAGGAAACCTGAACGGGCCGCGACCCTGCGGCTCATTGCCGCCGAGCGCCCGGCGGGAGACGATTCCCGGATTCAGGGCGCTCAATGATCACGCAGACTAGGGACATCCAGCCGGCGCTTGGCCACCTCGAGGCTGCGCTCGAGGCGAGTTGCGCGAGCCTGATGGCGCTCGAGGCGGCTCGGCTGACCAACACGCCGGGCAGCGTTGACGGGACCGCCGCCGTGCAGGTGCAGATCGCCGGCGCGATCGCCTCCGTGCGCGACGCGATGTCCGAGCTGCGCGCCATGCACGAGGTGGAGACGAGCATGTTCGCCTACGGCTTCGTGCTGGCTGATCCCGAAGTCGCGCGACAGGCCCGTCGGCGCCACGCCGGCGAGCGTCAGGTGAGGCCGCGCCGGACCGCGTAGATGGCCGCTTGGATGCGGCTCGGCAGCCCCAGCTTGGCCAAGATGTTCGAGACATGATTCTTGGCCGTCCGTGGGCTGATGCCGAGCTCGTGGGCGATCTCGGCGTTCTCCATCCCGCGCGCGATCAGGCGCAGCACCTCGAGCTCGCGGGAGGACAGCTCGTCGACCAGGTCGGTCTCGGGCTCCTCCTCGGGGCCGTCTCGGCGGACCCGTCCCAGCACGACCTCGGCGGCCCGCGGCGAGAGCCAGGCCACGCCGTTGGCCGCGGCACGCACGGCCAGCACGACGCCGTCGATCGGGGTGTCCTTGGCCAGGAAGCCGCTCGCGCCGGCCTCGACCACCGCGGCGACGTCCGACTCGTCGGAGACCACGGTCAACGCGACGATCCGGATCGAGGGGTGCTGATCGAGGATCTCGCGGGTGGCCTCGGGACCCTCCAGGTCCGGCATCCGCACGTCCATCAGAACGACGTCGGGCTGAAGCTCGTCGGCCAGCCGGACGCCCATCCGGCCGCCGGACGCCTGGGCGACCACCTCGATCCCCGGCTGTGCGTTGAGCAGCGACGCGAGGCCGGCCCGGAAGAGGTCGTGATCGTCGACCACGAGTACGCGGATCGACCCGTCGTGCCACGCAGCTTCGGTCATGTCTTTGTCATTTAGTTATCGCCCCGTTCTCGGGCCAGTCGGCACGCTCTCACGCGCCCAAGCCGCCCCAAAGCCCAGGGCCAAAGTATATCTCGCGCCCGACGTTCATCACCTTGAACGAGTCATGGGCGCGGTGACCCATTCCGCGCGCCGTGCCCACCTGCCATAACTCTTCTGGCACGGAACCCGGCAAGGATCGAACATGGAGCCAGCAGCACGCGTGGGGCGACGCGGGGGCAAGCTCGTCGCCCTCGACTTTCAAGACGCAGGAGAAAATCGATGCTGAATCCGGCACTGTCCATCACCGTCGCGAGCGAGCCCGTCGAGGCGCGCACCGTGGGCATCGCGGTCGTCGGGCTCGGCTACTGGGGCCCCAACCTGCTGCGCGTGCTCGGCGACAACCTCGACGCGGAGGTCCGCTGGCTGTGCGACCTCGACACCGAGCGCCTGGCCCGCTACCGGCGCCGGCACCCCGACGCCCGGGTGACCACCCGGATGGACCGGGTGCTGGCCGACCCGTCGGTCGACGCCGTGATCATCGCCACGCCGGTGCACACGCACTACGTGCTGGCGGCGCAGGCGCTGGCCGCGGGCAAGCACGTATTCGTCGAGAAGCCGCTCGCGCAGTCGAGCGATCTGGCCGACGACCTGGCCGCGCTGGCGCGGGAGAACGGGCGGATCCTGATGTGCGGTCATACCTTCCTGTACAGCCCGCCGGTCCGCGCGGTGAAGCGGATGATCGAAGCCGGCACGCTCGGCGACATCTTCTTCATCTCTTCCAGCCGCGTGAACCTGGGGCTTCACCAGCGTGACGTCAGCGTGATCTGGGACCTCGGACCGCACGACTTCTCGATCCTGCTCTACTGGCTCAGCGAGCTCCCCACGAGCGTGCGCGCCGTGGGTCGGGACTCGATCGTCAAGGGCATCGCGGACGTGGCATTCGTCACGATGACCTTCGCGTCCGGGATCGTGGTCAACGTCGAGCTGAGTTGGCTGGCACCGAGCAAGCTGCGCCGCACGGTCCTGGTCGGCTCGGAGCGGATGGTCATCTACGACGACGGCGCGCCCGAGCCCGTCCGCGTGTTCGATCGCGGCGTCGTCTACAAGGACCCGGAGACGTTCGGCGAATACCACCTGTCCTACCGCAGCGGCGACGTGATCTCGCCGCGGATCGAGTCCTACGAGCCGCTCAGCCTCGAGCTGGCCGACTTCGTCAAGGCGATCCAGAACGGCGACCCAATGGACTTCCACACCACGATCGCGCGGAGTGTGGTCCGGATCGTCGAAGCCGCGGATCGGTCGCTCAAAGCCGGCGGACGCGAGGTGTCACTCGACCACGCCGACATCACTCGTCAGCTCACGGTTCGCCGCGAGCTCGCGGCGGTATGACCTTCCGGCCGACTAGCCCATTTTCGGCCGCGGACCACACTAAAGGCTAGGGTCGCTCCCTGGTGCGAACAGCGCCGTGAGGAGTAGCTTTAGCCAGGCCTGCAGAACTGGACGAATGTTCAAGCGGGCCGTGGGATTTCAGACAAACGGAAGTCGAAACCAATAGGGGGCCAGCCCGGCCAGGTGCATCGGGGCGCGTTCAGCTTGCACCTGGCCCGGCTGATATTCACATGCACGAAAACGCAACGCTTGTCGCACTCAAGCCGGTCCATTCCCGGCGTCACCTCGAGCCCGCAGCGACACCCGGATTCCGGGTCAGCAAGGCCCTCGAGCACAACAACAACGACGTCGCAATCACTCAGGCGGTCGTCGCCGCGAAGTCAGGTGACATGGAGGCCATCCGCTTCCTCTACCTGCGCTACAAGGACAACGTCTACGGCTACGTGCTGAGCATCGTCCGCGAGCCGCACGAGGCCGAAGACGCCACTCAGCAGGTGTTCATGAAGCTGATCTCGTCCATCCAGAAGTACGAGCCGCGCACGGTCCCGTTCACCGCCTGGATCCTGCGGGTGGCCCGCAACATCGCGATCGACCACCTGCGCCAGCGCCGGACGGTCCCCTGCGAAGAGGTGTTCGAGCCCAACAAGCAGGCCGACGAGTCCAGCCGCGAGTACCGATGGGGGCTGGAGGCCGCGCTTGACACGCTTCCCGAGGACCAGCGCGATGTCGTCATGATGCGCCACCTGGTCGGGCTCACCCCGGGCGAGATCGCCACGCGGATGGGCCGCACCGAGTCCTCGGTCCATGGCCTTCACCACCGCGGCCGCCTGGCTCTGCGGCGCGAGCTGGCCGACATGGACTGCGCGCCGACGGCGCGCGCGGCCTGACCCCGGCCTGACCCGGCGGCCTGACGGCGGCCTGACCCGGCGGCCTGACTGCGGCCCGACTGCGGCCCGACCCCGCGGCCAGGTCGCGGCCCGATCGCGGCCTGACCCCCGCGCCTCCTCGATCGCGCGGCGCCGGTAGCGTTCGGCGCCGCATGCCGATCGGTCTGTTCGACACCGCCACGGCGCTGGCCCCCCTGCGCGAGCGGATCCTCGAGCGGATCGCCGGCGTGGTCCACGGGGGCGCGTTCATCCTCGGCCCCGAGGTCGAGGCGTTCGAGGCCGAGCTGGCGTCCTACATCGGCGTGCGCCACGCGATCGGCGTGGCCAACGGGACCGACGCGATCACGATCGCCCTGCGGGCGCTCGGGGTCAAGCCGGACGACGAGGTCGTGGTTCCCTCGTTCACCTTCTACGCCTCGGCCGAGGCGATCGCCACCGCCGGCGCCCGCCCGGTGTTCTGCGACGTCGACCCCGACACGCGCAACGTGACCGTGGACACGGTCCGGGCGGCGCTCACCCCGCGCACCACGGCGATCGTGTCAGTCGACCTGTTCGGATGCCCGGCGCCCTCCGGTGACCTGCGCGCGTTGGGCGTCCCGGTGCTCGAGGACGCCGCTCAGGCGATCGGCGCGAGCCTCGACGGCCGGCGGGCCGGCTCGCTCGCCGACGCGGCCACGTTCTCCTTCTACCCGTCGAAGAACCTCGGCGCCTTCGGCGACGGCGGCGCGATCTGCACCGACGACGACGACGTGGCCGACCGCGTGCGCGCCCTGCGCTTCCACGGCTCCCGGGACAAGCAGACCTTCGAGATGGTCGGCTACAACTCCCGCCTCGACGAGATGCAGGCGGCGATCCTCCGCGTCCTGCTGCCCGAGCTCGACACGTGGTGCGACGGCCGCCGCGCCGCCGCCCAGGCCTACGCCGACGCCGGCCTCGGGCAGTACCTCGCCCTGCCCACCGTGCCCGCCGGCGCCGAGACCGCCTGGCATCTCTACGTGGCCACCCACCCGCGGGCCGACCACGTGATCGCCGGCCTGCGCGAGCGCGGTGTGGGAACCCGCGCCTACTACCGCACCCCGCTTCACCGCCAGGCGGCGATGTCGCCGTACGCCCTGCCGATGCAGTCGCTCCCCGCGACCGACGAGCTGGCCCGGACCAACCTGGCCCTGCCGATGAGCCCGACCCTCTCGCGGGAGGCGGTCGAAGAGGTGGTCGCGGCAGTGGCCGCGGTGGCCTGACCTCAAGCGCCTGACGTTAAGCGCCCGCCGGATCCTCCCGCACCGAGCTCCACCCAACACGAAAATTCCACCATTCCGGCTGGTCACGGTCGCTGGTGACGGATTCTTCGTCTCAGGAGGCTGTCGCTCAATTGGCGGCGGGAATTGAATGGGGGGGTCCGGTGCGGTTCGTGTTGGGGGTGGCTGGGCCTGCCGCCCGGGCTCAAGCGGCCGTGGGGAGGGTTCGGTAGAGCTTGAGGAGGTTGTGGGTGGTGGCGATCAG